>JAISMW010000053.1 GCA_031276545.1 Tannerellaceae bacterium | reverse complement strand
TCTGGCGACATCTTCCAGTGGCAGAGCAGCCCCGATAATGTGACATGGACAAACATTGCCGGCGCCACCTCGCCTTCGTATTCGCCCGGCATCCTGACGGCAAACGCCTACTTCCGCCGGGGGACAACGAGCGGCGACTGCGAAACGCTGTACACCGCCTCCACACGGGTCACGCTGGATCCGGTTGTAACAGTCAACTCCATTCCCGACAAAGAGTACCATCTCAACACCCGCGTACCGGAAATCCCCTTCACTTCTCCCGCAGGCGGCAATATCACGCTTACGTATAAGTGGACGAACAGCAATACGGATATAGGTCTGCCGGCGAGCGGAGAGGGTAATCTGCCTGAATTTGAAGCCACAGGAATCGGACGCGCCAAAATCACCGTCACGCCCTACTATAACAACAACTGCTCCGGTACGCCCGCTGAGTTTTTTCTCACGATATATTATCTGGTGCCCGTCAATCCTCACCTCCGCTCCCGCGTTGTTGGAAATTGAGCGTTGAGAATTCGCTAACTACTATATCGCTATTCACTGTTCACTATTCGTTATTCACTAAGATGTGACAGGGGGAAAACAAAGAATATCCTGTTGAGATTGAGGAAATGAGAAAAAAAGGATTAATTTTGTTCCTCATGAAACGAGCCTGTAAAAATTGTTTATGTCACTGAGGCGAATGATAAGGTTTATGGGGACTTTCATATCTGCTGATTAAAGTGTTATTTCGTATAAAAACAGAAGAATTTAAGATTATGAAAGAAGAAGATAATGTATTTGAGCGTTTTCGGAATTCTTTTGGTAGATTGGGCGGACATTTTCATGTCCTGGAACAGCGTATTCCCATAGAAGTTCAGATAGAATATTTTAAGTATTCCGAACAAATGCGTAAGAATCAGACGAAAATGACGGACGATGAGTATCAGGTCTATATGCATAGCCTGTCTAGCGATACGCTTTCGTCCGAACATAAAAAATATATACTGTCCGCGCTGGCTATTTCGAGCGATGTCCGGGCGTACCGCCTTCTGGAAGATTATGCACAGCATGCGGAATCCGATGTAACCAACTGGGCGTATATGGCTTTGCTGGAAAGCCGTATCTCCCTTGAATCGGAATTACTGGAAGAGAAACAGATCTATATATCGACCGGTCTGGGCGGAAGAGGAAACAAACTGCGTTTCTACGTCCTGATTACGGCCTCGAAAAACGAACCTTTTCAAGCCTATCAGCGCCAAACGGTTGAAAGCGAATTTACATACTACCTTCCCACTGAAGATATTGAAATAGAACGTCTGACCGTGTACGATTTGTACGTGGAATTGATTCTTCTGATTCCGGTGCAAAAAGATATTAAAGCCATACTCGACCGTATCATAGCCGAATGTAATCAGTACGGCAACTTTATTTCGAATACGATAACCGTAACGAACGTGAAAGAACTGTCTGCCGATGAAGTGGCAGAGATTATCCGGACAAGACATGCAGGCAAAAACAGTAAAACAGGCCGTTAAGTACGGGATTGTAGGTTTTGGCAATACCTTGCTGTCGCTTTTGGTTATTTGGTTGATGATGAAAGTATGTGGATATTCGGATGTGGCGTCGAATGTAGCCGGATACGTAGCCGGTTTTTTCAACAGCTTTATCTGGAATAAGAAATGGACATTCAGAAGTTCCGACAAGTGGCTCGGAAGCGCCGTACGCTTTGCCTTGGCATTCGGCGTCTGCTATTTGCTGCAACTGCTGCTGCTGCTGTATCTCAATGCCCATCTGAGCATTGACACATATTACAACCAGGTAATTGCCATGCTGTTCTATACGGTCCTTAATTTTCTGATGAATAAATATTTTACATTCAAAGCGCAAAAGGAATGAAAAAACTTACGATTATTATTCCCTGCTATAATGAAGAAGAAGTTGTCGGGGAATCATACCGCCGCACGAAACAAGTCATGCTTTCACTTCCCAATCCTTCGGAAATTATATACATTAATGATGGGAGCCGAGACCGGACTAAGTGTATACTCAATGAAATAGCCGACTCGGATCCGCAGGTAAAGGTTATTCATTTCTCCCGTAATTTCGGACACCAGCCTGCCGTTACAGCAGGAATCAACCGCTGTACGACCGATTTGGCCATCATCATGGACGCCGACCTGCAAGACCCTCCCGAACTGATTCCGCAAATACTGGCGCTGCAGGAACAGGAACAGGCCAACGTGGTGTACTGCGTCCGCAAATCCCGCGAAGGAGACCATTTCTTCAAGCGCCTCACGGCAAAAGTGTTTTACCGCGTGATGAACTCAATGAGCGAAGTGAAGTTCCCTTTCGACACGGGCGATTTCCGCCTGATAGACCGCAGGATAATGGATGAGTTCGGACGTTTGAACGAACGGGGCAAGTACATCCGGGGGCTGATTAGCTGGATTGGTTTCAGGCAGGTGCCGTTCTATTATAAACATGAAGCGCGTGCAGCCGGAAAAACCAAATACCCTTTCAGCAAAATGATCCGGTTTGCTTCGAGCGCCGTACTGTATTTCTCGAACAAACCCCTCAAGCTGGCCATGAGTTTGGGCTTTACGGCTGTCATCATCGGCCTTGTCCTGGCCACCTGGTTCACTCTTGGGAAGATATATGGCTTCAGCAAAGCCGAGTCGGGCTGGACGTCCATCGTCAGCATGATTATTTTCTTTGGAGGCATACAGCTCCTGACCGTCGGTGTTTTAGGTCAATACATCGGAGTTCTTTTCAATGAAATCAAAGCTCGCCCGGAATACATCATTGAAGAGGAACGTAATTTCGACATATAATACATCTCCACATGACATTTTGTATTTGTTGCAATAATCCCGTTATCCCATATACGGCAGAACAATAAGGAAAACAGTAAAATCAATCGAAATATGAGCAGGTATTACGATATATATGCAATTGTTTTTTCGGTTTTGTTGATAAGCAGTTGTAATTCCGTCACATCAAATCAGGAAGATATTTCCCCTGATCATATCATTCATTTGTCGGAAGCTGTATCCAAAATACGCCCTGTAAAATTGTCGGAGATAGCCGATACAATTATATTCCTTCCACTGAAAACCGGCGAAACGACAGCAGTAGAAGGAGACGGTTTCATCGACGATATGAGTTCGATCGGCACATTTTATCCTCAATGTGGGACATTAAATAAAGATCTATATAAATTATGAAATGACATTTCTATTTTGCTGTTTTTAAGTATATTCTACACCTTGCATTAAAGTTCGCTCTGCCTGATCTCACATTCTGTACAGCTTTCTACTGAAATTTCAAATTCCTATAATATCTGATACAACTTTCTATAAGAATTATAAATTCTTATAGTTTGTCATTTGACGTATAGTAAGAATTCCAAATTCTGATGATACTTCATACGACATATAGTAGAAATTCTGAATTCCTATGACATTTTACATGACAGATAGTAGAAATTCTGAATTTCTATAATATGTCACATAACATTTTACAGAAGTTCCAAATTCTTATGACTTATCACATGATTTGTTGAAAGAATTTCAAATTTCTATTATATTACATTTAATATTTTACAAGAATCTCGTATTCCTATGACTTGTTACTTGATTTGTTGAAGGAATTTCAAATTCTTGATATATTTATTACTAATTATTATAAGTATTGAATATTCTTATACTTTAGTATATGATTTATTGAATGAATTTCAAATTTCTATGATTATTTATATAATTTTTTATAGAATTTTGAATTTTACTCCTATTTTTCAGCAATTTTATCTGATATTTTAGAACGTTGAGACTTCAAAAATAGAAAAGAAGGAAAATTTTATCATTTTATTAGTTCTATGATTTAACAATTTATTGATATTTTTGTCGCGGCAACCGGTTAGCCGGAGATAGATATTGAATAATAATTATTTAATGAATAAAAACGGCATAATGGAAATTCGCAGATTTGCCATCGGCAGGCTGTACAACGAAGAATGGTTCCGGTTTCACACCGAATTTCGGAATCTGGTGCTACTGTATGCGGCGGAGCGGCTGGGACTGCCGCGCCTTTTCATCCCCTATCAGACGATGTATGAGGAAGCAGACCGGCTGCAGGAACTGCTGCGCCGGAGTTTTATCACAGGAAATATATCGACGGCCGACCGGATGCGCGAAGGCGTGTACCGCAGTCTGCGCGACACGGTCAGGTCTTTCCGCAATTCCCTGGATGCCGACCGGCGAAAGGCGTCCGTAAAGGTGGACGCCATGGTGAGCAAGTACGGCAGGGCGATCCTTCGCGCCACGGTGTCTTCCCGAACGGCGGCGATAGACGGTCTTCTGCAAGACCTTACCGCGACGGCCGGGGGAGTGGATCTCTCGCAGGAAGTGCAGCTTCTGGGCATCGACCGATGGCTTGCCGATTTGGAAACGGTCAATACGACCTACAAACAGTCGCTGGAGGAACGTCACTCCGAGGCTTTCGGACGCCCCGAAGCCGGCCGTCTGAAACAGGTACGTGTAAAAATGGATCATTCCTATACGAATATGTTGAATCTGGTCAATGCCCTGCTGTCGGTTGTCACCGTTCCTCCGTCGGAAGGGGATGAGCCGGACAGCAGCCCGGCGGAAGGTCGAGGCGCCCTTCCCGACGAGTCCGACGAGAGGCTGCTGCATTTCGCCAAAGCCCTCAACCTCCGCATCGCTCACTATAAAACTCTCCTGAAAAAGCGGCGTGCGCGTAGCGGGAAAAAAGACGGGGAAGAGCTGAATTGAGTTGAGAGTTGAGCCTTGAGAATGCTATTCGCTGTAATGCCGGTATCCGGGTTATATCAGTCATTCGATCCGTCCTGATGTTGCGGATATCCGTCCTGCTTTTTTGTTTCTTCTTTTCCGCATCACTTTTTGCTCCGGGAAAAAGTGATGGGTATTTTTCCAGTCGTACGGTTCAGTCGCTTGCCGTATCTCCAAAAGCTTATGAAAGAGGTCTCCTATTTTTGTCCGCTCAGATAAGAGCGGTACGCCTGGCAGCTTCGTGATAGCTGTCGGACAGGCAATTTATTTTCTCCTCAATATCGGGGGAAACTGTTTTCGGCATTGCCGGAATCCCGGCAGTTCGCGAAATGAACGGGGCTTGTCCGTCCTGCCATCCGTTTTTTTCGGAAATACAAAAGACTTTGCAGGAAGGGTACTCAAAAGGTAGCCAACCGTATGCCTGCACTGCATTTATGCTGCGATGTAAGAAAAATTGTAATCCGTTAATCTTTTCATTCAAATAAGGTCATGCGAATACATTTGTTGTCTCTTTGTTTGTAAATTATTCATTGCAATTAAAAAATAACTTTGTCGACAAATGGATATATGGCAGGCAGATGCAGATAAACAGGGGAATCAATAGATAATATATCTGCGGAGCTATTTTTTTATTTCAAACAGGATATAAATACAAAGTGGAAACTTAATCCGGATATTTAAATAAAATGCTGTTTGTCAATATTCTATTGTTTGAATACATAAACATATATATGATATAAATTCAATCGGATATTAAATATATTCATTCACATATTTTTTCCTTATAAAAGGATATGGTTTTGATTCTTTTTGAGCTGCTTCAGTTCTATCATCTTCAGATTAATCTTTCCGTTTACAACTGTATACGGAGTATCCGTATGCTTGTATGCTGTATATCCGGATTGAATTTCCATTTTACAGATGTGATTGTCCGGGGTTTTAATATAGAGATGTAAACAGACAGTCAGGGTCAAAATAGCGGCGGAAAAACGCAATCTGTTGATAAACGCTTGGTAACATGTCGTGACTTTTCTGTCTAATACTGAATCTGAATAGCTGTGCAATGCTGAATTATTTATTTCACGAATGAAACGGAAAAAGAAAAGATGCAATTTTTTATGATAAGGAATGTGATATTTAAACCTGCGCGTGCGGAAAAACAATTTACTTAAAAAAAATGAGAACCAATGGATACGGAAAAAGTATCCCCTTCCTTCCGAAAGGGATACAGAATGGGAATATAAGCCTGACGGACAGACTAAATATCTTTTACTTTCAATATATTATAGGAAGTGTTTACGTCGTAGACATCCTGCCCGTCTACTTTTTTGATGTATTTCACAACCTGAATGGTTACCGGCAGGACAACAACTTCGTACAGGGATTTGAGAAGAGCTTGTGTACCGATCATGATGAGCAATTCATGAAAAGGAACCATACCCCAAAAAGCGACGGGAAAAAAAATCAGCGAATCGGCGCTTTCACCTGCGAATGTAGAAACGATTGCCCGTACGGAAAAGCGCTTGCCCCGGGTACGTATCTTCATACGGCTCATCACATACGCGTTGATAAAAGAACCTGTCAAAAAAGCGCCCAGGCTGGCAACGGCAATACGGGGCGCCAGACCGAACACAAAATTGAATGCTTCTTCTCCCTCCCAAAACGGCGCGGCAGGAATCCGTACGGATAGTTGAGAGAAGGCAATCAGCAGGAAGTTGGATGCAAATCCGCACCAGATAATCAGCCGGGCTTTTTTGAAGCCCCACACTTCGGCGATGCAATCGTTGATAATGTACGAAATCGGGAAGACCAGCAGCCCTGCCGTAGCCGTAATACCAAACACCTGGATAACTTTTGTCTCTAAAAGATTGGACGTAACTAAGCATATATTGAACAGGATGCCTAGTAGCATGAAAGGAATTGTTACTGTCTTTTGCATATATCTTGTTTTTTACGTGGTTGAGCAAGCACACGGGAAGGATGTTACACCTTCCTCAACATGTCAAATCATTTTATTTTGAGGCAAAGATAAAGCAAAAAACTATTTTTTAATGCTACTTTTGCGAATGATAAAAAACAAAAAATTATTCCACTATTAAGATGAAAGATATTAGTTTTGAAACACAACTGCTTCATGTACCTTATGAAAAACCGGATGCCTATAATGCGCTGGCAATGCCCGTATATCATTCGGTTGCGTATGAATTTGAAACTGCGGAAGCCATGGAAGATGCTTTTTGCGGACGGACAAAAGATCATTACTATTCGCGCATTACGAATCCCACCGTACAGTATTTTGAAGATCGTGTGCGGGCCGCCACAGGTGCTTTGGGGGTCACGGCGCTCAGTTCGGGCATGTCGGCCATCAGTAATGCGTTTCTGACGCTGGCTTATGCCGGTTCCAATATCGTTACATCGCCGTATTTGTTTGGGAATACCTATTCGCTTCTGAAGAATACCCTGGCCGCCCTGGGTGTGGAAGCCCGTTTTTGCGATTTAACGAATCCGGAAGAGGTTCGTTCGCGGATAGATAAGAATACCTGCGCCATCTTTCTGGAAGTGATTACCAATCCGCAGATGGAAGTGGCCGATTTAAAACTCCTGGCCGCCATCGGACAGGCTGCCGGCGTTCCTTTGATTGCAGATTCTACGGTGGTTCCTTTCTCCGTTTTCCACGCCGGGGAACTGGGCGTAGATATAGAGATTGTTTCTTCTACTAAATATATTTCGGGAGGAGCTACGAGTTTGGGAGGCTTGATTATTGACTACGGCACCTTCGACTACACCCGTTCGCCGGTACTGAAGATGTGGCGCGGGCCGGCGGGCAATGAAGCCTTTTCAACCCGTATGCGAAGAGAGATACACCGTAATATCGGCGCATATATGACGCCGCAGACGGCTTATATGCAAACACTGGGACTGGAAACCATGCACCTCCGGTTTACGCGTCAGGCCTCTACCTGTCTGGACTTGGCCCGTCGCCTGCAACAGGTGGACGGCATTGTTTCGGTGAATTATACCGGTTTGGAAGACAATCCTTTCTATGCGCTCAGCCAGGCTCAGTTCGGCGAGTATCCCGGCGCCATGCTGACCTTCGATTTGGTTTCGCGGGAAGCCTGCTTCGCTTTCTTGAATAAACTGAAGCTCATACGCCGGGCTACCAATCTGTTCGATAATAAATCGCTGATTATCCATCCGGCCAGCACCATCTACGGCACGTTCTCCGAAGAGATGCGCAGAAGTATGCACATAAAACAGCAAACCATCCGCCTCTCCGTGGGTTTGGAGCAGACCGATGATTTGCTGGAGGATATCATGCAGGCGCTTGCCTGAATCAGAGCTTACGGGTCAATCTTTCTACGGCTTCCAGGGTTTCGTCGCGGTCGCCAAAAGCGGTAAGGCGCAGGTAGCCTTCTCCGCTGGGACCGAAACCAACCCCTGGAGTGCCTACAATCTTTACCTCGTAAAGCAGTTTTTCAAAGAATTTCCACGAAGACAGATTGCCCGGAGTCTTCAGCCAGATATAGGGAGCATTTTCGCCGCCGTACACATCCAGTCCGCATTTCATCAGACCTTCTCTCATTATTTTGGCGTTCGTCATATAATAGTCTATCAAGACTTTCACCTGCTGTTTTCCTTCTGGCGAATATACGGCTTCGGCGCCCCGCTGGGTGATGTAGCTTGTCCCGTTGAACTTGGTGGTGAAACGGCGGTTCCACAGCGCATTCAAAGATACCGGTTTGCCGTCCAGAGTAAAGCCGTTCAGTTCCTTTGGCACCACGCTGAAGCCGCAGCGTACCCCGGTGAAGCCGGCTGTTTTCGAAAAGCTGCGAAACTCTATCGCTACTTTCTTTGCTCCTTTGATTTCATAAATGGAACGAGGAATCTCCGGATCCCGGATATAAGCCTCGTAGGCTGCATCGTACATAATAATGACGTCGTTCTCCAGGGCATAGTTCACCCATTTTCTCAGCTCGTCTTTAGACAGTGTGGTGCCGGTAGGATTGTTCGGATAGCAGAGGTAAAGGATATCCACCCTCCGGCTGGGAAGATCGGGGACGAAATGATTTTCCGCCGTACAGGGGATATACACCACATCGCTCCATTTGCCTTCCTCAAACACACCCGTACGGCCGGCCATTACGTTCGAGTCGAGATATACCGGATATACGGGGTCGGTTACGCCGATACTGTTGTCGTGGCGAAGGATATCGCCGATATTGCCCGTATCGCATTTCGCGCCGTCGCTGATGAATACTTCGCTCGGATCGATGGATATACCGCGGGCGGCATACTCATTTTTGATGATGGCGTCGATCAGGAACGGATATCCCTGGTCGGGGCCGTAGCCGCGAAATGTATCGGTACTGCCCATTTCGTCTACCGCCTTGTGCATGGCTGTGCGGACAGCCTCCGGCAAGGCTTGCGTCACGTCGCCGATGCCTAAACGGATAATACGGTCTTTGGGGTGGGTGATTTTAAAGCTGTTCACTTTCTTTGCAATATCCGCAAAGAGATAACTGTTCTGTAATTTCAGAAAATGTTCGTTGACTAATGCCATGGTATATAATTAATGAATATGATTTCGATTGTATCTGTTTTAAATCTCGACGGTTCCTTCAAATACCCGGATGGCCTTGCCAGTCATAAAGACTTTGTCCGATTCGGCGTCCCAGCGGACGGTAAGCGTTCCGCCTTCCATGTGTACCTTTATTTCCCGTCCGGTTTTCCCGCGTACCACTCCGGCTACGGCGGTGGCGCAGGCGCCTGTCCCGCAGGCCATCGTGATGCCGGATCCCCGTTCCCACACGCGCATACGTACTTCCCGCGGACTTAGAATCTTCACAAATTCCACATTCGTTCGGTCGGGAAACAGCCGGTGATGCTCCAATTGGGGGCCGCATACAGACAGGCCTCCCCTTTCCTCAAGGCCTGCCCCGCCGAGGTCTTCTTCAAAAATGACCAGGTGAGGATTTCCCATGGATACAACGGAGGCCGGAAACCGCCCCGCATCCACGTCGAGCGTCACCCTATCATGCAGCACCGCAGGGGCGCCCATATCCACGGTTATTTCCGTCACGGTTTCGCCCTGCACGGTCAGTTGCAGTTCCTTGATGCCCGACAGGGTTTCCAGTGTCAGCGAGGTTTTATCCGTCAGTTTGTTCTCATACACATATTTGCCGATGCAGCGGGTGGCATTGCCGCACATCTTTGCTTCCGAGCCGTCGGCGTTAAAGATGCGCATCTTAAAATCGGCGACGTCCGATTTCCCAATCAATACCAGCCCGTCGGAGCCTATCCCCGTATGGGGGGCGCTCCACCGAACGGCCAGCGCTTCGGGATTATCCAGCGGATACCGATCGGTATGGACATAGATATAGTCGTTGCCGGCTCCATGCATCTTGGTGAAAGGAATAGATCGTTTCATCTTGCTTTTCTTTTGGATTGAATATTTTTATTTTGACGCAAAGATAGAAGGTTTACGCAATAAACAGGCGGTCGGTGTTCAAAACAAATCACCGGCAGGGCGCCTACTGATGCCCGGGGCGCAGCAGGTCGTTGACCGTCTTTACCGGATTGAACGTTTCGGCGGGGACTTCCACGAACACCGTGTTCCAGTCGCTCATACCGCCGTTCCACAGGCCGGGCAATTCGAGCGCCTTCAGCTCCCGCCCGTCTTTGCTTTTTATCGAAATAAACCCGGTATTCCTGTCCACGTAATCAGGCAAAAAATAGCTGTTGCCTTGGTGATCTTTCACGGCGCAAACCAGATCCACCGGGTTGAAGTGCGTTCCCCGGTCGAAGAGGGACTTTTGCTCCGGATTGTGCAGGTCTATCTGCGAACTCTCCAGGATTTGAGGCGAGACCGTTCCATCCGGATGAACCGCAAGGAAGGGGCCGCCGCCGGGTTCGCCCTCATTCTTCACCATACCGCATACGCGAAGCGGTCGCTGCAATTTCCCTTTCAGATAAAGGATCAGCTCAGCATCCTCCAGATGTTTGATGTCGTTTTTACGGACACAGAACCGGTCCTGAAGAAAATGAATCATCTCCTCCACCTGTCTGTGCGAATACTTCCCGCTGTCGATAAGCCGCAGGTATTCGAACACCTTCTTTTGCAAATTCACCAGCAATCCGGCCAGTACCTTTTTGTAGATAACGGTGGAATACTTCAAACTATCGGGAGTTACATTGTCAATGTTTTTCACAAAGATGATATCCGCTTCCATATCGTTCAGGTTCTCAATCAGCGCGCCGTGTCCGCCGGGCCGGAACACCAGGTTCCCGTCCGCATCCCGAAACGGTCGGTTCTCCATATCGACGGCAACCGTATCGGTAGACGGCTTTTGCCGGCTGAACGAGATATGATACTTCACGGAGAACTTGTTTTCATACATCTCCTGCTTTTGCGCCAGGCAGGCCCTGAATAAAGGCTCGTGCTCCGGCGAAACGGTGAAGTGAAGGTTCACCTCGCCGGAGCTGTTTTTGGCATACATGGTCCCTTCCGCCAAATGTTCCTCCACGGCCGTACGCGCGCCCTGGGGATAGGTGTGAAACAGAAGCAAGCCCTTGGGCAACTGTCCGTAATTCAGTCCGTGACTCTCCAGCAGGCAAGCCACGATACGTTTGTATTTCCCTTCCTTCATCAGTTCGGATACGGTTTTCCCCCCGTGCGCGATACAGGCCGCATCCAGCGGGCCATAAAATGCAAATTTTGCGATATGGTCAAAGAATGTTTTCTCGAAAGAAGTAGCCGGTCTATCATATCCGGCGGCAACAAAGCCGTAAAGCTCTTTGAACATCCGGCTTGCAGCCCCCGAAGCCGGCACAAATTTTACAATCTTCCTGTCCGTCTCCAGGTATTCATCCCACGCCTTGATGCAGGCAAGTTGCCCCTCTTTGGAAACCACCGTGATTCCTTTTTCCACAGAAGCCGAAGCAACGATTTCGGGATAAGGAAATCCGTGGGCAAAACACGCCAGTTGCTCCTCAATCTGCTTTTCCGATATACCTTTAGCAGCCAATAGACTTAAGTCGTTTGTCGTTAACATAATGATTTTGTTTATATTCTACTGTTGATACACGCAAAAGTATAAAATAACCCTTACAATAATGAATAACAAACAGTGAATAGTGGATAACGAATGATCCGGACTGTGATTCTTTTGACCGGTATGATTCGGACGTTTCCACCTCCGCAGATCACGCGCCGTAAGGGGTATGTGGGCGGAATTATATATCTTTGTGCAATTATTTTTCATATCAATACACTTCAAAACAACCTGAATATGGCAATTTTCTTACACGACGTATCAAGAACCTTTGGGGAATATCTGCTGATTCCCGGTCTGACTACCAAATTGTGCATCCCCGATAATATATCCCTGCGTACGCCGCTGGTGAAATATACTGCGGGCGAAATGCCGGCTATCCGGCTCAATATCCCCTTTGTGTCGGCTATCATGCAGTCGGTCTCCGGCCCGGAACTGGCTATCGAACTGGCGCGCAACGGGGGGCTTTCGTTTATATTCGGTTCGCAGCCCGTCGACAGTCAGGTGGAGATGGTGCGCAGGGTGAAGAAATTCAAGTCGGGATTCGTGGTGAGCGATTCGAACCTCACGCCGGAGCATCGCCTGGAGGATGTACTGAACCTGATACGCAAAACGGGACATTCCACCATCGGTATTACCGACGACGGCACGCCGAACGGCACGCTGCTGGGACTGGTGACGAGCCGCGACTTCCGCGCCGAAAAGGACGATCATAATATGAAGGTGAAATACTTTATGACGCCTTTTGAAAAGTTGCATGTGGGCAGGGCGGGCATCCCGCTTTCGGAGGCCAATCAATTGCTGTGGGAACACAAGCTGAATGCGTTGCCCGTCATCGACCAGAACCGGAAGCTGGCCTATTTTGTGTTTCGCAAGGATTACGACAGCCACCGGGAAAATCCCTACGAACTGTCGGACGACGATAAAACACTGCGCGTAGGGGCCGGTATCAATACGCGCGACTACAAGGAACGGGTTCCCGCACTGCTCGACGCCGGCGTGGACGTGCTTTGCATCGACTCGTCGGACGGCTATTCGGAATGGCAGCGCGATACGCTCCTCTGGATAAAGGCAAACTATGGCGACAAGCTGCGTGTGGGAGCCGGCAATGTGGTGGACAGGGACGGTTTTGAATACCTGGTAAACGCCGGAGCCGACTTTGTAAAAGTGGGCATCGGGGGCGGATCCATCTGCATCACCCGCGAACAGAAAGGTATCGGACGCGGACAGGCTACGGCGCTGATCGACGTGGCGCAGGCGCGCAACGACTATCTGAGGGAAACGGGCGTCTACGTACCCATCTGCAGCGACGGAGGGCTGGTGCACGACTACCACATGGTACTGGCGCTGGCCATGGGAGCCGACTTCCTGATGATGGGACGTTATTTTGCCCGCTTCGACGAATCGCCTACCAAAAAGCTGCGCATCGGGAGCAATTACGTGAAAGAATACTGGGGCGAAGGTTCCAATCGTGCCAAAAACTGGCAGCGCTACGACTTGGGGGGCGACGATTCGCTGAAATTTGAGGAAGGTGTGGACAGCTACGTCCCCTACGCGGGCAAAATGAAGGATAATCTGCGCATCACGCTGGGCAAGATAAAGGCCACCATGTGCAGTTGCGGCGCCATCACCATCGATGAGTTGCAGCGGCAGGCCAAGATAACCCTCGTATCCTCCACCAGTATCGTGGAAGGGGGAGCGCACGATGTAATCCTGAAAGAACAGACCTGAGTTTTCCTTTATACATTAATATATATACACAGTCATGATGAAACACGTATTTCTGGCAGGCCTGACGGCCTGCACCTGTTTTTGCCGGACGGCTTCCGCCGAAGAAGCGACTGTCCGCATTTCTACCAACACCACAGACCTGATTCTTTCCGTAGCGCCCGGCGGACGCCTATACCAGTCCTATCTGGGTGCGCGTCTGGCGAACGAAGCCGATCTGGTGCATCTGTCGCATTACGTACGGAGCGGATCCGACGGAAGCAATTCCGCCAGGGGATGGGAAGCGTATCCCGGATCGGGCGCGGAGGACTACTTTGAACCCGCGCTGGGCGTCACCCACCACGACGGCAATATGACGACGATCCTGTATTACGAGGGTTCCGAAACCCGGAAGATAGACGGCAACGTAACGGAAACCCTGGTGTTTCTGAAAGACAAAGTCTATCCGGTGGACGTTACCCTTCACTACCTGGCCTACGGCAAGGAAAACATCATAAAGGCATGGAGCGAAATAAGGCACCGGGAGAAAAAACCCGTCATGCTGTGGCAGTATGCCTCGAATATGCTGTATTTTGAACAGGCGGCCTACTTCCTGACCGAATTTAGCGGAGACTGGGCGAAAGAAGCGGGGATGAGCACGCAGGAACTGCAGTTCGGAAAAAAAATAATTGACACGAAACTCGGATCGCGTGCCGCCATGCACGCCTGCCCCTTCTTCGAACTGGGACTGGACGGCGAACCCCGCGAAAACAGCGGCTCCGTGCTGATGGGCACGATCGGCTGGACGGGCAACTTCCGGTTTACGTTCGAGGTAGACAATGCCGGCAACCTGCGGGTCATCTCCGGCATCAATCCCTATGCCTCGGCCTGGGAACTCAAGCCGGACGAGGTGTTCACGACGCCCGAATTTATCTTCACCCTGAGCCATGAAGGACGGGGAAAGGCCAGCCGCGACATCCACGACTGGGCGCGCACCTACCAACTGAAAGACGGACAGGGCGACCGCCTCACCCTGCTGAACAATTGGGAAGCTACCGGCTTCGACTTCAACGAGCAAAAGCTGGAAGAGCTGATGAAAGAAGCCCGCACACTGGGCGTAGACCTGTTCCTGCTGGACGACGGATGGTTTGCCAACAAATACCCGCGGGCGAACGACCGCGCCGGACTGGGCGACTGGGAGGCCACGCGCAGCAAGCTCCCCCGCGGAGTACCCCGCCTGGTGCAGGCGGCGGAAGAGGCCGGCGTAAAGTTCGGCATCTGGATAGAACCCGAAATGGTGAATCCCAAAAGCGAACTCTTCGAGACGCATCCCGACTGGGTGATACGACAGCCCGACAGGGAGACGTATTATTTCCGCAATCAACTGGTGCTGGATCTCTCGAACCCCAGGGTGCAGGACTATGTATTCGGCGTGGTAGACCGGCTGATGACGGAAAACCCCGGACTGGCGTATTTCAAATGGGACTGCAACAGCCCGATCACCAATATTTATTCGCCCTATTTAAAAGAGAAGCAAAACCGCCTCTACATCGAGCATGTACGCGGCGTATACAATGTATTCAGGCGGGTAAGCGGGAAATACCCCCACCTCCCGATGATGCTGTGCTCCGGAGGCGGCGCCCGCTGCGACTACGAGGCGCTGAAATACTTCACCGAATTTTGGTGCAGCGACAACACCGACCCCGCAGAGCGTCTCTACATCCAGTGGGGATTCTCGCAGTTCTTCCCCGCCAAATCCATGGCGGCGCACGTCACAAGCTGGAACAGACAGACGAGCATCAAGTTTCGCACCGATGTAGCCATGATGGGCAAGCTGGGTTTCGACATCAGCCTGAAAGAACTGAACGAAACGGAGCAGGCGTTCTGCCGGCAGGCCGTGGCGCACTACAAGCGTCTGAAAGACGTGATCCTCCAAGGCGATTTCTACCGGCTGGTTTCGCCCTACGAAACAAATCATGCGGCCGTGATGCACGGCAGCAAGGATCGGCGAAAAGCCCTCCTGTATGCGTACGACATCCATCCCCGCTTCGGCGAAAAGCTGCTGCCGGTAAAACTACAGGGTCTGGACGCCTCGAAGACGTATAAAGTGGAAGAGATTAATCTGATGCCGGGTGCCCGGTCTCGCCTGGGGAGCAACGGCAAGACCTATACGGGCGATTATCTGATGAAAGTCGGGCTGGATGTATTTACCGCAACCCCGACCCGCAGCCGTATCATAGAACTGACACAGCAATGAGGCCTTACCGGCCGACCAGGCAGAAATCCAGTTGTTTGCGCTCCAGATTGGCCTGGGCTACCTGAACCGTAATGGGGTCGCCGAGCCGGAACTGCTGTTTGTGCCGGCGACCCGTCAGGCAATAGTTCTTTTCGTCAAACTCGTAGTAGTCGTTCTGCAAGTCGCGGATGGGGACGAGTCCTTCGCATTTGTTTTCATTCAGTTCCACGTACAGTCCCCATTCGGTTACCCCCGAAATCACCCCGTCGTACACTTTTCCCAGGCGGTAGCTCATGTATTCCACCTGTTTGTATTTTACCGAAGCGCGTTCGGCATTGGAGGCGATCACTTCCATGTTTGAACAGTGCTCGCAGAGATCCGTATATTTGGAGCGCGAGATGCTGCGTCCTCCGGCCAGATAGCGTTCGAGCAGGCGGTGCACCAGCATGTCGGGGTATCGCCGGATGGGCGATGTGAAGTGGGTGTAGCTGTCGAAGGCCAGGCCGTAATGTCCGATGTTGTCGGTAGAGTATCGGGCTTTCTGCATAGCCCTTACGGCAAGGGTTTCAATCAGGTTCTCTTCGGGCTTTCCCCGAATGGCGTCCAGGAGGTAATTGATGCCTTTGGAGACGTCTTCTTTCTTTCCCTCGCTTTTCACCTTGTAGCCGAAGCGACGCACAAAGGAGGCGAAGTTCTCCATCTTTTCGGGGTCGGGCTTGTCGTGTATGCGGTACACAAACGTGCGCTTGCCGCGGTCTAACTCCGTGCGTACGACAAACTCGGCGACGGTTTTGTTGGCCAGCAGCATAAATTCCTCTATCAGTTTGTTGGCGTCGGTGGATTCCCGGAAGTATACATTCAGGGGTTTTCCCTGCTCGCTCAGTTCGAATTTCACCTCGTAGCGGTCGAAGTTGATGGCTCCGTTTTTAAAGCGTTTCGCCCTCAGTTTTTTGGCCAGCGCGTCCAGCGCCAGGATTTCCTCCCGGCAGTCGCCCTCTCCGGTTTCAATCACCCGCTGGGCTTCCTCGTAGGTGAAGCGGCGCCTGCTTCGAATCAGGGTTCGTTTGATGCGGTAGTTTAGCACCGCGGCGTTTGCATCCAGTACGAAGACAACCGAGAAGCAGAGTTTATCTTCGTCGGGGCGGAGGGAGCAAATCCGGTTGCTGAGTCTTTCGGGGAGCATCGGTACGGTACGGTCTACCAGATAGACGGAGGTAGCCCGTTCCTGCGCTTCGCGGTCGATGATGGTGTCGGGTTTGACGTAGTGCGTCACGTCGGCGATATGTACCCCAACCTCCCAGTTGCCATCCTCAAGCCGGCGTGCGGACAGTGCATCGTCGAAATCCTTGGCATCTTTGGGGTCGATGGTGAAGGTGGTTATTTCCCTGAAATCTTCCCTTTCGGCAAGGTCGGAAGCGGAGATGGTATCCGGTATCCGTTCTGCGGCCTTTTCCACTAAGTGAGGGTATTTGTAAGACAGTCCGAACTCGGCGAGGATAGCGTGCATCTCCGTGGTATTCCGGCCGGCCACGCCCAGGATGTCTTCCACTTCTCCCAGCGGATTCTTGGCATTTTCCGGCCACTCCATGATGCGCACGATGGCCTTGTCGCCGTTTTTTCCGCCGTTCAGTTTGTCTTTCGGGATGAAGATATCGTTTGCCAGGGTTTTGTCTTCGGTGATAAGGAAGCCCACTCCTTTCGTGATTTGGAGTTTTCCCACAAAGGTACGTTCCACCCGTTCGAGTATTTCCACCACTGCGGCTTCCGGTTCGGCCCCCTTGCGTTTGGCCAGGATCTGCACCTTCACTTTGTCTCCGTGCATGGCATGTCCGGAGTTGCGTTCGGCCACAAACACGGGAGCGCCTCCGTCTTCGGGCACAAAAGAGTTTTTGCCGTTATGCCGGCGATGGAACGTGCCGGCGGCGATGGTGCCCAGGGTGTTCAGCCGGTAGCGTCCCCGGTCTGTTTCGGTGATGAAATCGTCGTCGGCCAGGCTGTACAGGATATCCACCACGATTAGTTTCTGCACCTGGTTGTCTATCCCGATAAGTTTACAGATTTGTTTGTAGTTGAACGTTTCCCTGGGAGCCGCCTGGAAAGCAGCTATGACGGCCTGAATGATGGCCTTTTTCTTCATCCGGTTCCCGTTTTTCTTTTTTTCGCTGTTTTCCTTACTTTTCGCTTTGTTTTTAGACATAATACCATTCCCTCATTATCAGTTTGTACTGTTCATAGAATTTCACATATAGACGACAAATATACAATGCCGCCGTTCTTCTTGCAACTTTGCAGGCAGAAACCTCCGGGCTGACGCATTTAAAAAAACGTGAGCCGACCTGAGCGATCTTCCGTGAATCGCGCGACGGGTCAAAATTCTCCCCGGGCTACGGTCGCCGGCCTCTGTCCCGAACGAAGGCTTAAGGCTCAGCGATACATTTTCCAAGCATATAAATTTATTTATCTCCCTCGAAAATAAATTTACCTCCCTTGAAAATAAATTTACTTCCCTTGAAAATAAATTTTCCTTGGAGGTAAATAAATTTTCCTTGGAGATAAATTTATTTCTCTTGGAGATAAATTGAATTAGACAGGATATAAACTATTTTATATCGGAGAAAATAAAATTTATCCATTGGGCAGATGTATTGCTAAGCCTTAAGCCTTCGTTCGGGATGGAGGCCGGGCTTTACCGGATGGTATGGGTAGCAGCCGGTGGCTGTTTTCCGCCGGTTTGCCTTTTCCGGAAAGGGGAAAAGGTCGCTATCCTGTAAATATCAAGCTTTCGAGGATGTTTTTACAGAAAACTATAAGTGCAGTTTCAAAACCTATACTATCTTTGCCGCAGCTAACTAATTTTACTCAACATAATTACATCTTTTATATGAAACCGGCTAATTTAAAGGGACAAGTGGATAAAAAGTATCTGCTGTCCGATTTCAACATCGAATTTCATCTTAAACAGGAAAGGAAGGATAAGACAATTCAAATAAAGGAACGGCATTTGAATCATATCCTCTTTTTGCTGGAAGGCGAGATAAACATGTCTTATCATGAGTTTCGCAATCATCTGTGCAAAGCCGGGGAAATGGTGTTTATTCCCCAGGATTCCATTGCCGTTGCCGAAGCGTATACGGAAATCAGCTATCTTCTGCTGAGTTTCAACAACCAGGTTATCCTGCACGACGATTTGGGCTGGAACGACCTGAGGGATTGCGACAGCGAGCGGGATGTTTTTCATAAATTAGACATACGCCCTCCTTTGCAGGATGTGCTGGACAGTATTTCTTTTTATCTGAAGAATAAAGTGATATGCTCCCATCTGGATGAGGTGAAGGAAAAGGAAATATTCCTGATGCTGAAGGTATTCTACTCGAAGCAGGAGGTAGCCCGCTTTCTGAAACCTCTGCTGAAGCAGGATATGGACTTCAAGGCCTACGTGATAAAGCATTATACAAACGCAAAGAATGTGGAAGAGTTGGCCAGGCTGTGCGATATGACCGTGCGTGCGTTTACCCGGAAGTTTAAGGCGCATTTCGACGATTCTCCCTACCGGTGGATTCTGCGGCAAAAGGCCAATCAGATACGGATACTTCTTGCCGACAAGAAAATATCCATGCAGGCCATTATCAAGGAATACGGCTTCAGCTCGCCGGCGCATTTTACCACCTACTGTAAGAAGCAGTTCGGGGTGACTCCCTCCACGTACAGGAATGCGCTGAACGGAAGGCACGAAGCCCCGGCCCTGGAGAAAGAGCATCTGGAGGCTCTTTCTGCTGCCGGGACAGCGCCGGATACATTCGATGCGCAGGCTGCGGAGACGTTCTGACAGCCCCCCCCTTCTCCGCGCGGCGGCTCTGACGAAAAAAATGCTCATTTACTGACGAAAGTAAATGAGCATTTTCTCTTTGCGGCCCCTCCGGGAAGGGGAGGGGGTTACTGTGTGGCAATCAGTGTCACAAAGCCTGCGGGGGGCAAGTAGACCGACAGGGTTCCGCCGGCCTCCTTTGTATAGTTGATTTCCTGCATACCTGCCGAACGGGTGGTGGCATATACCTTTACTTCGCGACATTCCGGCAGGCCTTTTATCGTGGCTGTCCGTCCGGCGCCGCTGTTCACCAGGTGGACGGCGTATTCGCCACGGGCAAGGTTGCCGAAAGCGGCGCAACCGACGTCGTCCCGATTGCAGGCAAAAGGCAGTGCGAAGGCGTTTTCGGGCGTAGCGGCCAGTTGCTTCAGATTCCAGAAGCGCTGCGTGGGACGTAGCGGCCCGCTGGAACCGTAGAGTCCGTCGCCCCAGAGCAAAGAATAGTCGGACGTTAACTGCCATTGCAGGATACTGAGCGGCTGGCAGATGGCGGCAATGCGGATATAGAGGCTGATTTCATACAGCGCAAACGTGGGTTCGAGGAATATCTGCGGATAGCGCCATGCGGCGGCGTCGGTACTGCCTTCGCCTACCAGGAGCGGTACGTTGAGCCGGCTTGCGGCGCCGGCCCACCTGCGCAGGGTTTCGTCGTCGCATCCCCGCCAGGAGTGGAACGATACGGCGGCGATGTAGGGATGCGTCTGCGGATCCTGCAAAGCCGGCAGGATGAAGTCGAACGTCGTAGCGTCGGAATTATCGCCCAGCAATACCTTGGTGGCCAGTCCGCGCGAGGCCATATATGCGCCCAGCTCCCTGATGAATACGGCATGTTCTTCGGGCGTATGGAGGACATTGATGCCCAGGTCGGATTCATTGAACGAATAAGCCCAGGCTTCCACGCCGTATTCCTGCTTGAGGTATACGAGGTAGTCGGCGATCGACCGGTATATTTTCCGGCTTTTGGACGAATCGAGCCTGAGGGCTGCCACGCCTCCTCCGCGAAAAGCCTTCGGATCGCCGGCTACCGCCCAGTCGGGGGGGAACCAGGCGCTCACGATGACCGGCATTCCCCGTGCAGCCAGGCGCTGTGCCATCTGGAGGGAGGCTGTCACCCGTTCGTTTGGTTTGACGGTACGGGCTTCTTCCAGCGGAGAGGCGTTTTCGTCGGGTTGCCAGATACTCCAGGGCATTTCCACCCGTCCGAAGGCCACGCGCATATTGTCGAGGCAATAGCTGATCACTTTCGGATCGCCGGCCGGATTTTGCAGGCGGAAATTACCGCCCAGTCCTGCGAACAGACGTCCGGGGCTATGTCTGTCGACGGTCACTTCGACCGGCGCACTGTCGATGTCGCCCGTAGCGCTGACGGTGAAGCGGAGGCTTCCCTTTTGTCCTTTCTTCAGATTGCTGCCGAGAAGCTGCACGTACAGCGTAGCTACGCCGTCCGGTTCTTTCTTCAGAAATGCCGTAACCGTTGCGGCGAAGTCCAGCGTGATATTCCGTCCGGCGGCGGAGACGGTAATCCGCCGTCCGCTTCCTTTCTGCGACATACCCCGGAGTCCGTCGACCGGCACAGGCGTATTCCCTATCTGTACGGTTGCGGCGCCGTAGCGCTTTGCCGGCCATTCAAAACAGTAATAGACGCCTTCTACCTTGCGGGCGGTATCCGACCGGTACGTGAGCGATACGGAGGCCGTGCCTTTCCCCGTATCTTCCACTTGCTGCTCAAAATAAATACGCTTTACGGAACTTTGTACCGTTTGCACCTGTCCCTCGCGTCCGAACCGGGTGGGCTGCCTTTCTCTTCCGGTAAAGTCCATCGCTGTCCAGCCGCTTTCCACGACGCGGAAGGATGATTCGAATTCCATCAACTGACCATCCACGCGGATGCCCGTCATATTGCCCCAGGCCATCACTTCCGTCTGGGCGGAAAGCGGTGAGGGCGGAAGCACGGCGAGGATAAGCAGCGCTCCTGATGTAAGCAGGGTATGGATTATTCCCTGTCTGTTTTTCGTATGGTTCATTTGCTCTGTGTTTTATATCAGGGAAGCTCTCGCTTCTTTGTCGGGGTCGTTCTTCACTTCGCAGAGGTCATTGAGAATCATGGTCTCGCCCTGTTCTACCGTAAACCGGGGCCAGGAAGGGAGTTCGGCTCCGTTCGGATCGCCGGTGCGGACAAAACATAGCAGGGCGTCGGCCATTTTCTGCGACAACCGCCGCGGACGGGCGCCGCCTCCACTGTGTGTAATCATCAAATCGGTATTGAGGAACCAGAAGCTGATATCCAGGCAGTGGAACGCACGCATCCGTCCGTCGAACAGGGGAGGACACCAGCCGAACCAGGCCATCCATATCGGCGAAGTCTGTGCCGACTTGGCGGTTGCCGCCTCCACCACCGCCAGACGGTTGGAGTTGATGAAGGCCAGTATCTCTACCGGTTTGGCTTCGGGGAAATTGCGGACGTATGCCTGCACGATGGCGTCCGCTTTTTCCGGATAACGTTGGGCGACGCGTTCCGTCACTTCCGCCAGGCTGATCTGTTCCACCGCCGCATCGGTACGGCTGGGCGACTGCTCGTGGAAGGTGGTGCAAAACAGCATGGGGATATCCGGAGAACCGGGCAGCGGCGATTCGAAGAAAGCGCCTTCCGGCAAATGGACGCCGTCGGCTACCGGGCCGAAGCTTCCGCGTCTCATCGTGCTGTCGCCCTGTTCTTCGCGCATCTTCTGAGCCGCGCGGTTGGCCAGGTCGAGGTATTCCCGCCAGGGGAGTTCCCGGAGTTTGTCGGCCGACGAGGGGGTGAGGCGGGCTTCTTTCAGGATGTATTCGCCCAGCTTCACGGCATAGTCCTTATCGTTTCCCTTCACGGCCGATCCGCTCAGGGCTACTCCTTTATGGACAAGGCCTGCGGCCTGCGGACAGGCGGCCAGCAGGCATACCTTTCCTCCTCCTCCGGATTGCCCGATGATGGTTACGTTGTCCGGGTCGCCGCCAAAGTGGGCGATGTTATCGTGTACCCATTGCAGGGCTGCCACCATGTCGAGCAGGCCTGCATTGCCGGAGTCTTTGTATTTGTCTCCCGCCGCCGAAAGGTCGCTGAAGCCGAATACGCCCAAACGGTGATTGATGGAACAGTAGACCACGTCTCCGTAGCGTGCAATGTTCTCGCCGTGATACCCGTCCTGTTCGATGCCGTTTCCGCTGGTGTACCCTCCTCCGTGCAGCCATACGATGACCGGCCGCTTCTTTCCGTCGGCCAGTCCGTTTGTCCAGATATTGAGGGTGAGGCAGTCTTCGCTCACCTCGTCGTAGTTCCAGTGGTCTATAAACGCGCCGTAACTGATTGCCGAGCGGTTGTAGATGTTCTGCGGCGCCGAATTGCCGTAGAAGACGGCAGGCCGGACGCCTTCCCAGGGTTCGGGTTTTACGGGCGGCATGAAACGGTTCTTTCCCGCCGTATCCGCTCCGTAGGGAATACCCAGGAAGGTGTACACGCCCCGCATGACGAAGCCTTTCACTTTGCCCCTGTCGGTTTGGGCTACGGCGATGTCTTCTCCTATTTGCAGTACCGGACCGTCGTCTGGGGTGGCGGCGGACTTTCCGGAAGGAACGCTGCATGAGGGCCACAATGAGCCGGCGCCGATGGCGGCGCTTCCGGCGCCCAGTCCTTTGATAAAGTCGCGCCTGTTGAATGATTTGAATGTTTCTTTCATGATTCTTTACGTTGAGTAATTATTGGTTTTATTTCAATGCCGTTTGCTTAAGAAGCTTTTTAGTTAGTGAAGATTTGTCAGCAACGTTAGCAGCAAACTGTCAGCAACGTTAGCAGCAAACTGTCAGCAACGTTAGCAGCAAACTGTCAGCAACGTTAGCAGCAAACTGTCGGCAACGTTAGCAGCAAACTGTCAGCAACGTTAGCAGCAAACTGTCAGCAACGTTAGCAGCAAACTATCGGCAACGTTAGCAGCAAACTATCAGCAACGTTAGCAGCAAACTATCAGCAACGTTAGCAGCAAACTATCAGCAACGTTTATGAGTGGTGCTCATTAACGCCCACAGATACTCCTTATAAGTAAACGGCATTGGTTTTATTTTGAAAATACCCGGTAGGAATGAGGCATAAGGGTCACGCGGAACACATGGTTCTTGTCGTCCGGACGGAAACGGCGGAGAAACATTCTCGCCCCTTCCGGCTCCGGCTGTCGGTCTATCACGGCTCCACTCAGGATATCGGTGATGCGTTCGATGCTTTCCTTCGTATGAATCCGGATGGTGACCGGTTCGTCGAGGAATGATTCCACGATGAACGTGCCGTTGTCGTACAGGAAAAGCCCTACTTTGGCCGGCGCATCAATGCGCAGGTCCAGATCCTTGCTCAGTATCTGGCGGAATACATTGAGTACGCCCTCGGGCAGGTCGTACAGGTTGCCGAAGTCGTCGGGAATCGTGATGACATATAAATTGCCTTTGGAATAAGGTGCCCGGAGCGCCATCGGATAGCCGCTCACTCCTTTTGTCAGGGGGCGTCCGGCGCTGACAAGTTCCCAGGCGTCGTTCGTCTGATACTGTACCTGCGGAATGAGAATATCTTTGCCGGCCTTTCCTGCTACGCCGAAATCGTTTACCAGCGCCTTTTTCGAGGCACGCAGCTCGGCTATTTCGGCTATCTTGTCGGGAATGGCCGACAGCAGACTGCTGGTGATTACGACGTCATCGCCCTTCGTCAACTGCCCTTTGATCTTTGTGATGATGTCGGGGTCGTATTTGGCCTGCTCGGTAAGCAGTACCACTTTCCGGTCTGTGGGAAACCGGTCGTACATGTCCATGGGCAGCCCTATCATTCCCAAATAATTCTGCAGGAAATCGTCGCCCAGTGAATGGCTGGGTTTATACGACTGGACGCCGATGGGTTTGCCCAGTTTATAGATGAATTTATTGATGGTTTCAAAGGTATATCCCGCAGCCCTTGCCAATGTGGTGGGGGTTACGGTTTGTCCGTTCAGGTTTACGGGTTTTGCCATCTCGTCGTAATCGAAGGAAGTGCCCTGTCCCTGCCAGGGAGTGCGGTGTGTTTCCGGCCTCAGCGGTACGCCGAGTAGTTGATTGTAGGCAAAAAGCGCTATTTCGGGCGCTTTGGCAAAGATGGTAAGCCAGAGCTGTTCTGCATAGCGGTCTATTCCCATATTCGAGCCTCCGCTGTCTACCCATCCTCCGTAGTTGTGCCCGGGGCGCAGGTTGTCGAAGTAGCGGACGATGTTATAACTCAAATAATTCTGCAAATGCTGGTCAGACGAAGGGTCTCTTGTCTCGGTACCGCTCCATACGCCGTCGAACAGGCGGGGGCCATTGTCCAAATCGAAACCGAGTCCCTGGAAATGGTCGTACCAGTTCGGGTATTTGATAATCACTTTCACCTTGGGATTCACTTTCCTGGCCGGCTTTATCACAAGGTTAAGCCCGGCTTCCGTCATGAGTTCGGTGCGGTACTGCGTCCAGCTTTTGTTGCCTTTGGCTTTTATTTCGATGTCGGACTTGCAACTGGTAAAGAAGAAATCATCCAGTATGAAGTCGTCGAAATACCTGGCCGTATGCTCCGCTATTTCCTGCACCAGCTTGCGGTGTTCGGGATTCGAATAGCAGAAGGTTTCAAAGCTGTTGGATTCGTTGATGGTATACGTGATGCCGCCGCCTACTTCAATGCCCCTGTCGAGGAAATACTTTTTGGCCTGTTCGAGCGTTTCGCCGGGCACTATCAGGAGATCGCGGTGCGTTTCCAGATAGATTTTATCCACTTTCACCTGGCTGGAAATAATCGTCCAGGTGGAATCCAGCCAGTGCAGGTCTTTCATCTTTTCCACTTCGTATGCACGGGTATATACGGAGACTTTAAAACCGTTGTAATGAGCGGGAAATACAGCCACGCTCATCAACAGGAGAGCAAAAACACAGAATAAACGTTTCATGGTGTTATAAGTTAATTTAATGGATGAATGAATCGGTTTCTTATTCGGATAATAACTGTTGGGCGGCCAGGACAAGGAACATATAGTGCGAAGAACCGCCCCCCATCACATATTCCACCTGCTGCCAGAGGTACGGAAATTCGAGCAGCTCCGGAAAGTCCGGACGTATCAGCGCCGTTCCCGAAACAACCCCGCCGGGGATATACGACCAGTCTGCCCGGTTCAGCCCGTAGCCCACGGTGGCCGACTTGCTGCCCACGCCCGATGCAAAGGAGGACGTATTGGAACCCGGATGACAGCCGAGGATAAAGTTCAATGCATTATATATAATGTAAGGAGTAAAGATGTCCGGATAGGCCGTATGCAGAAAATAATAGCGGTACCCCAAATCCTGAATATCCCAGCCGGCTCCCCAGATACGCGGACGGTAGGGGATGCCGTAGGGTGTTTCGGCGGCCTGCCGTTCCAGTTCCGCGCGCAGTCCGGGCAGAGCCTCGCGGATAGCCTTCGTGAATGTACGGTCTTGCATCCGCTTTTCGGCACGTCCGATAAACCAGCCCACACGGCCGATGTGCTGCACAATGAGGTCTGTTTCCGCCAGAAGATGATCTTTATACGCTTTGTCGCCCGTGGCAAGATACAGTTCTGTGGCGGCATGTATTTTGGCCAGCCTCGTGGGGATGTTTGCCGTTTCCGTCACCCGGTATATTTCGGTAGCCGCTTCCAGCGCCTGCGCGCTCAGGGTATCGTTGAAGCCTTTCAGCGTGCGGGAGGCGGCCGCCAGTTGGGCGGCGACAGTCAGTTCGCGGTTGGGATTGTTTTCGGTGAACACCCAGCGGTCGTCCTCATTGCCTGCCAGGCCGTCGGTCATGGCTCCGGCGTCGCCCAGCAGCACATACTGCCGCAGGTCGTTGCAGATGATGCCCCGGTACAGGCGTCCCAGCGCACGGTATCCCCCCACCACCGAGAGCAGGCCGTTCTCTATCTGCTGAAGGATGTCGGCTTTGCCGTCGGGCTGATGAATCTCCGTTACCCGCCTGATTTGGTCGACAGACGTCGCATCGTAGTCCACCCCGAAGGCTTCGCAGGCCAGCGCCAGGATATAGCTTTCGCCAGCCTGAGACTCCACGCGGAGATCAAAATCGCCCGCATCATGCCAGCCTCCGATTGCGATTCCCGGAACGAAGTCGCCGGGACGGTATTTCGTAAGCGTGGAAGGTCCCTGCACGTATCCGTCGATATGATTGCAGTTCACCGGCGCCATCCGGGCGTCGTCTTCGTGGCAGAGGTCGTGCCACACCCTGTACTTCTCGTTCACCCGCATGTGGCACATCTGTACCGGAAGGAAATACTCCAGCACCGGCTGCCAGGCGCCGCGCTGATAGACATCTCCGGCAATGCGGAATACGGAGGAAACGGAACTGCCGTAACGCACCTGATATAAACCCTCTTCCTTTATATCCGAAAAGTCGAACTTCAGATAATTGTAGCGGAGAAACTGCCCCCATTCCTGTCCGGCCGCCACGCTCACTTCCTGTTCGCCCTCTGCCGTAATCCGGTACAGGGAGGGCTTTTCGCGCCTCATCTCCCGTTTGTCGAGTTCAATGACGGCTATTTTGGGCTGGTTCGGATGGTATCCCAACTGCGAAGTCTGAATCACGGCGGGATAGAGCCAGTCGCTCACGGCGTTCGGCGTAATCACCCACCGGATGGCGCCCTTCGTGGCGCCGGCCGGAACGTCGCTGCGCACCACGAACCAGCCGTTGTTGTGGTTCATGCGTCCGTCGTACAGTTTCAGCTCGGAGCCTTCGGATTCGATGGTGAATTTATGGTACGGATCATCCGGACGCACCACAAACCGTCGGCCTGAGGCATAAGGCTCGGCAATAATATCGTCGGCAATAATAGGACTGTATCCCCGGTTATACCCCAACAGGCGCGCCGCATCCGTGGGAGGATTGGGCGTATAACCGCCGCTATGCAGATAGTTGGCCGGCTGCGACAAAGTCGGCCCGTTAGGCTGCGGCGGAAAGATACCCTGCTTCCTGTCCATAATCCACGGCTTGCCGAACAGCGTGCCGGGGAACAATTCGAGGTTAAACCCTACTTTGCCGACAAATTCCGGCGGAACAGGGCGGTCCAAATCTACCGTCACCAGGACGGAAGCGCCTTCGCCTTTCACCGTCACGGTATAGTCAAACCGGAAATCGGGGTAAATCATCGGGTTGAAACCCTTCAGATGGCGCGAGGAATCGGGGAAGCTCAGCCGGGTAGTAATCGTATGAGTAGCCCCGTCGGGTATGCGACTACGCTGAACCGGCACAGGTTGCCATTGCCCCGGCGTAGGTTCAAAACGGATATCCCCGTTCGTAGCCACGCGGTCGCCGTGCATAATGATGCTCACGCCGCTCTGATGACCCTCCGGGTAGATATCATCGAATGCCATCACATCCACTCCCCTGTGCTGAAAATACCCGGAAGATGTGTCAAGCCGGAACTCCTGTGCCTGCATGGAAGCATATCCGCACAACACAGAAAAGACTAAAGAAAGAATCAGTTTTCTCATAAACCACATGTATAAAATTCATTAGTAATAAAATTTAAAAAAATATCACAAATGTACTCCTATTTTCCGTAAAGAAAATTCCGGGGAGCTTTTTTAAGGGAAAACGCTCAACTATATTGCGGCTCATTATGCCGGGCTTCCGGGCTTCCGGCCTTTTTCTGCGAAACTAAAAAAAATCAACATGAAGCGGATCATACCGGAAACAATTCTTTGGTGAAGGTCAGACATCGCCGAATGATCTTTATATTTATGACAACCCTACTTTTAGTATGTATTGTCTCATGTTTGCTTGCGGGGTTGACGCTTACGTAAACGATAATGACAGGGCTGTTTCGGCAGAGCATGGTCTGGCTGGTGCCTATTCAATGCTTGCCAATAGCTAGTATAGAGGAAATATTTTTAATGAATATCGTATTGCATACCTAACAAGAAATTACTAACTTTGGTGGCTATAATAAAGATGGCTATTGATATGAATCTATTGAATTTCAGTGCAACATTTCCGGACGAATC
>JAISMW010000046.1 GCA_031276545.1 Tannerellaceae bacterium | reverse complement strand
GTAGGATCCTGGTTCATCACCAGCGTGTATTCGCCCTCCTGCGTAACGGTGACGGTGCGTTCGGTGGAAATGACGCTACCGTTGAATATCCATTCATACGTCATGGCATAGCCCACTTCGAGGGTGACGGAGGGATTCACGGTACACATATACGTGGTGTCGGGAAGCTCGAAGGAGTAGGCGGAGAAATAACCGTAAGGGGTATTCCCGCCTGTGGCGCTCGAAACATAGCCCAGGGAAAAAGGGCTCTGCGTGTTTCGTATCGTAACAATTTTACCGTTCGCCGCCGACGGGAAGTTGAAGCGGGTCACCATCCAGTCCGGTTCGTTCGGAACGGAATAAGTGCTTCCGCTTAATGCCGCAGTGGTCGAACCGTACGAGATGGTAAAATCGGATTGCGCCCCTTTGCGGAAAACCAGGGCGCCGGCCTGCATATCCGCGCCGGTATTATAAAACGACAGTTGCTTTTGCCCGATGGCATATAAGCTGGGCAGGAGCGCCGCTCCTTCTTCAAGGTACCCGGTACGCTGATAGACGTAAACCGGATAGTTGGACTTCACATACACGGCATACAGGCCGGAGGGAAACGTGTACCGTGCCGCGTCGCCTGCTGCAGACAGGGAGATTTGGCTGCTCGTCCCGGTAGCCGTGTAGACGTTCACCGTGGTGCCGGGGACAGTGGCCACTAAGTAAAACCGTTCCACAAGGCCTGCTTTCCCCCTCCCGTCGAGGTAGCCTCTGGGCACGATATAGCGCGTTCCGAGGCTACCGACCGGTACAATCTGGTCGCCCGACGTATCGCCGTGCACCAGGTCTTCGGTCACGGTCACGGCTATGGGCTTGTTGGGATCGTCGGAGGTAATCAGCGTGCCCGCCAGCGACGGCATTTCGTCCTGGCTATATTCCATTATTTTAAGGGTCTCCCCTTTGTTGAGCGTACGGACAATGGGCGTTCCGGCGGGAGAGAGCTGCAGGTTTTTCCGTTGCCAGGCGGACTCTCGCTCTGGGTACTACCGTGACCGTAGTGCCATCTTCCGTAGCGACAATGTCCACCTGGTCGTAGCCGTTAAAGTTACCGACAGCGCCGTTAGACTTGGCCAGGTTGTCCGACTGTATGGGCACGTAAAAGCGGTCGCCCAGCGCCTGGTGGCCCTTCAGGGTATAGATTTCTTTCGATCCGTAGCTGTCCACCATATAGTAGGCGGTCACTTTTACATCCGAATGAATATGTGTACCGAATTTCACTACGCTGCCGGCCGAGCCGCGGGGATTTTCGATTTGTCTGATTGAATCCGCCTCCCAGAAATCAAGCTTGTACAGACTGTTGGGAGAGATGGTGGGAGAATAGGTCTTTGTGGCGCCTCCGTTGTAGAGCGTAATCTCGACATGGGCGTCCTGTCTCGTAGCATTGGAAACAATCAGGTAGGCCGGGCGATTCAGGGCCGGACGGTCAGCAGGATATCCCGGCTGGTTGCGGTCTTCCATGTGTGGCGCCACAAACCAGAACTCCGTGTCCTGCGCCTGTGAGGATAGGGCAAAGAGGGTGTAGAAACAAAGAAAGAGAATAATCCGTGGAGCTATTCTCCGAAATAAAAGAAACAACTGAAGTTGCGCACCAGCCAGGGCCTTCGTAACGCAATTGGGGAGTGTCATACATAGCTTATACATCATATCTGTCACAATTTAAAATTTGTTCGAATTACCGCTACAACATGTTACACGAAAACCTTCGTTTAAATGTTATACTTTTGCGGGGGAATAGAAAAATCCTGTATTTCATTTGGATAAGGCGATTTTTTTTGTGCTACATTTGTTGCCACATTAAAACGAAGGTTTTAATGTCACATTTCTTCTCTCTTTTCCCCCTAATTTTCAGCATGGTTTGTTTTTTGCATCTGTAAATATGCTTTTTGCAAGGATAAAGCAAACATCCTGACTTTCAGCATTGAGAGCTGAGCGTTGGGAGTTGAAAGTTGAGGAAATTTCCGAAAAAGCCCGAAAACCACTGTCATACGCTCCCCGGCAAAAGCCCTGATTTGATGGGGTTTTTGGATGTAAATGAATGTAACAGAAAATATGTGCTGTTACAGTTCGTGTAACAGGAAATAAAATGTTACAGTTAGCATGGAGAGTCGGCTGCGCGAAGTATCATGCAACAATTATTTGCTGTTACATATATTTCGCACGGCTAATTCTCCATTCTCAACTATCCATTCTCAATTCAGGAAGTTTTTTAGGATGTTTGGCGTAAAGCGATTACATTTGCGCCCGCAAAGCGATTATCATAAAATAATGTACACTAATCTCTAAAAAAAGGAAATCTTAATTATGTTGGTTAAGTCTTACGCCGCCGCCGTACAGGGCATTTCAGCTATCATTGTGACTATAGAAGTAGATTGCAGCAGGGGTATCCAGTTTTTTCTGGTAGGATTGCCCGACGTGGCCGTTCGCGAAAGCCACGAACGTATCATCTCGGCTCTGAAAACCTGCGGACACCGCTTTCCGCGCCACCGTATAGTGATTAATATGGCGCCGGCCGACATTCGCAAAGAAGGGTCGTCGTACGATTTGCCGCTGGCCATCGGCGTCATGGCAGGGGCCGAAAAGATAGACAGTTCCCGGCTTGATTCGTTTGTCATCATGGGCGAACTGTCGCTCGACGGCACCCTTCTCCCCGTGAAGGGCGCTCTCTCCATTGCCCTGCAGGCACGCGAAGAAGGTTTCAAGGGACTGATCCTTCCCTTACAAAATGCCCGCGAGGCAGCCGTTGTAAGCGGAATAGACGTATACGGCATGGAGAATATCCTGGAGGTTATCGAATTTGTAGACGGAAAACGCCGGATGGAACCCGTCCGCGTGGATACCACCGCCGAGTTCTATGCACGCCAGGAGATTTTCGAGCACGATTTCTCGGACGTACGGGGGCAGGAAAGCGTCAAGCGTGCCCTCGAAGTGGCCGCTGCGGGAGGGCACAACCTGCTGATGGTAGGCCCTCCGGGAAGCGGCAAGTCCATGCTGGCCAAACGACTGCCCACCATCCTGCCTCCCCTCTCCATACAGGAATCGCTCGAAACCACACGGATTCATTCCGTGGCGGGAAAAATAAGCAAAGGCACTTCGCTGATGGCGCAACGCCCTTTCCGCGCTCCGCACCATACGATCTCGAACGTGGCGATGGTGGGAGGAGGCTCCTTCCCGCAGCCCGGCGAAATAAGCCTGGCGCACAACGGCGTACTCTTCCTCGACGAACTGCCGGAGTTCAACCGCAATGTGCTGGAAGTGATGCGCCAGCCGCTGGAAGACCGCCGGATAAGCATCTCGCGTGCCCGCTTTTCCGTAGACTATCCCGCCGGTTTTATGCTGATCAGTTCCATGAATCCCTGCCCCTGCGGATATTACAATCATCCCGAACGCCCCTGCCTCTGCCCTCCGGGCGCGGTGCAGAAGTACATGAACCGCATCTCGGGCCCTCTGCTGGACCGCATCGACATACAGATAGAGATTGTCCCCGTCCCCTTCGAAAAGATCTCCGAACGCGCTCCCTCCGAATCCAGCGAAACGGTACGCAAACGGGTAATCCGGGCCCGCGCCATTCAGGAAGAGCGCTTCAAAAACTCGGAAGGCATCTATTGCAATGCACAGATGAACACCCGCCAGTTGCACGAATACGTCAGACCCGACGAAGCCGGCATGGCAAGGCTCCGCATGGCCATGCAACGCCTGAGCCTCTCCGCCAGAGCCTACGACCGCATCCTGAAAGTATCGCGCACCATCGCCGACCTGGAAGGCGCCGACCAGGTAAACTCCCGTCACCTGGGCGAAGCCATCAATTACCGCAACCTCGACCGCGAAGGCTGGGGGACGTAGCACGCAGAAAAGGGGGGGATACAAGCGAATCGTCGCGGCCAATGAGCGGGCGCCGGTCCGAACCCGCATTGTTTAAAGAAGCTGAACAAATTAGTCTTTCCAGATCAAATACCCGATCTTGAAACTGTATCCAAACAAATGAATCTTTTCGGGTTCCTGATATTTTTGCATCCAGGGGGTCAAACTATACGCAAGTTCGGCGCCAATCATAACTCTTCGGGCAATGGCCAGTTCGGTACCTGCCGTCACACTCAAACTGTAAACCTTTATGCCGCCTTCCGCATTTGACGCCGGCTTCTTTACATTGATATGATGCACGACTCCCAGGTGAAAGAAATTGCCAAAAGGCCATGAATCGTCAGTGTAATCAGCCATTACCCCTATCTCCATGGGGATTGAAATGGAATAAGCCCGGGCGCCGGCACGAAAGTTGCCTACCTTTTCATGATTGTCCAGGACGGTGAAACCGATTCCCGACTTTACAAATATGCTCTTGAGTTCAAACCGGGTCCGGTGGTAGGCACCCCACCTCCCCCAGTCGCCAGAAGAATAGCCGTAAGCGTAACGACTGATCAGATGCATATACATATCCATTCCTGCGGAATAGGAATTGAATGTGGCGCCGTATCCGTATAAGCCGCCTTCGCCTGTCCCTGCGTAGAAATCATATTTTATCAATTTCTCATTCGGCGCAGACCAGATAGTCTCTTGGGGCCTATATTGGGCAAACAAATCACCAGGGATGAACAGACCGGAGAACAAGATGATGACATTCGAAATGATGCTTATGCTTGAGTGTTTCATGGGATAAAAGTGTTAGTAATTTATAAAATCATAATACCCTTTTGGCAAAAAAAATAATCATGTTACGATTTCACCAAAACGTGCCGTCAAAAGTAATTCTTTATTGGTTAAACAAAAAAGTTTTTTTGATTTACTCATGTTACGCACAATCAAAAAAAGCATAACTTAGCGAGGCGAAAAAAGAGATGGATTTCAAAGGATTTATGGCAGAAGGTAAAGCCTTTGGTTCGGGAATACGAAAGCGAAGATGCATGTTTGATATTTGATGACACGATTGTAAGTAAACCGCACACGGACGAAAACGACCTAATCTGCCGGCACCGGGATTACAGCAAATCCCGCAATGAGAAATAAATGAAAGACAAAAGTGAATTATAAATTAAAAGCAGAAAAAAATGAAAACAACAGTAGATTTGAAAAGCAGAAAAAGCGTCATGAAAGGCGTCGTTACCGGGTTAGTATGTCTGTTTGCTACCTCCTTGTTATGGACGGGTTGCGGAGCCGGAAAAGCCTCGTTAAGCGCCACTCCCGGCGAAACCTACAGGCTGGACGAAAGTTGCGCCCTGATACATGTTTATCGACCCGCTTCCATGATGGGCAGGGCGATGAGTTACCACCTGAATCTGGACGACGAAGCGGTTTTCCGCGTGAAGAACAAAAGCAAAACGACCGTCAGGGTGACGAGTGAAGGAAAGAAAACGCTGTGGGCCAAAACCGAAACCCGCGAAGAACTGCCCATAGAGATTGAACTGGGCAAGGAATATTATGTCCGTTGCGGGGTGCGAATGGGCGCCCTTGTGGGCAGGCCCCGTGTGGAATTGGTGGACGGTGAAACCGGAAAACGTGAGTTCGACGGGATCAAATAACAAGCAAAAGTAATTGATATAGCGGAAAGAGATGAAGAGCAAACATTCAAAGCAAGTGCAACAGCACACGAGCGTGATAAAGACAGACGCCATTCAAAAAAAGGAAGTGAATCCCCAGAAACCGGTGAGTAAGGAAAGGATTTCCCTGTTCATTTGCGGTGTCATATTGGCGCTTTTGAATACGACCTGCGACATCGGCATCAACTATAAGGATTTGGAAGAATTGCAACTTAACCACGACGTGTATGTGGCAGGCTACATCATCACCGAGAGTGAACGCCATGCAGTGCTGTGGAGAAACAATGCGGAAATCCGGCTTTCTTCATCCGGGGAGTCGGAAGCCCGATGTGTTGCCGTGTCGGGCAATAACGTATATGTCGCCGGATATGAAATGATTGACGGCATTGCGCAGGCGACACTGTGGCTGAACGGAAACGCGCAGCATCTTGGCGAAGGAGCCGCCAACAAGGTCTTTGTGTTGAACGGTAACGTCTATGTCGGAGGCAACAACTATAGCTACCCTGACATGGAAAATAATAACATGGTATGGAAAGGCGACTCCCTGTGGAAGAACATAGATGACTGGGGAAAGATTTATCCGTTTTGCTCCATGTACGTGTCCGGAGATGATATCTATGTGGCTGGACAGACCGGCGACGACTATTATGGCTGGGGAACGGCTTACGTGCGAAAAAACAGCGAAGGGGTGGAGCGTCTCACGCCCGGCGTCAGTTATGCTGACCATGTTTTTGTTGCGAACGGCAACGTATATGTTGTCGGCTACGCAGCGTTTGAGTGTGAGTCGTGTGGTTATTCCCACGCTTTATGGACAAACGGAGAAGTGGAAAAATTATTAGAAGTGGAAGGATTACCCGTATTAAGCTCCGACTTAGTCTGTGTAACAGAGGACGGTGATATTGTTGTTGTCAGTGGTACCTACGGCGGCATCGGGATATGGGTTAACGGGATACAAAAACTCACCCATTTGATAAAAGATGTTGAACTGTCAGCCCCCACCTCGATGCAGGTCGCCGACGGTACGCTTTATATGACCGGCACGCTGAATAATCATCCTGCGCTGTGGACCAATCAGGACGAGGTATACAAACTTTCCTCGCGACCGGGCGAGGCGTTATC
>JAISMW010000019.1 GCA_031276545.1 Tannerellaceae bacterium | reverse complement strand
AACTTGACGTCGGGGATGAAGCCGATGATCTCTACGCCGCTGATTCGTTCGTTCAGCTCCAGACCGTAGGCGGCGCGCGCTTTTTCGTTGAAGACAAAGGCTCCGCGGGGCGTCTGGGCGTCCTCCGGACGGAAGCTCCGCCCTTCGGTAAGGCCTATCTCCATCACCTCCGGAAAGGAGGGAGCTACCGGCAGGCACTGGAAGCTGATTTGCTTGTCGCGGTACTCGCGCATCCACTCCTGAAAGGTATCGCCGCCGGAAAGCAGGAAGTCGGAATACGTCACCCCCTCCACACCGGCAAAACTCTTCAGCCGGCTGCCGAAGGCGTCGAGGCTTTTACCGACATTACCGTTGAGGGTCGTCACCACCAACTGGTCTTTGCCGAAGCCCAGCGACGTATGCTGCATGAAGCGGTTCTGCAGATACATGAAGGAGGCGCCCGTCACCAGGGCAAAGGAGGCGATGAATTGCAGGCCGACCAGCACATTCCTCAACCGCCGCCCGCGGGGCGAGAGGCCGAAGCTGCCTTTCAGCGTCAGCGCCGTAGGGAAGGAGGTCATGTAGCGTGCCGGCCAGAGGCCGGCCAGCAGACCGGTCGCGAGGGCTACGCCGCCCGTCAGCGCTGTCAGGCCGGGATGAGCCGAGGGCGAAACGTCGGCGTCCACCAGCGAGGCTACCGGCGTATCCCCGGCCAGCGTCACCCAGAGGAGGGCGAGCAGGAAGGATACGAAAGCTACCGATACGCCCTCCATCACGAGGGCAAAGCGTATCAGGCGTTCGTCGCCTCCCAGTACCTTCTGCGTATTGATGCTCCTGATGCGCTTGGGCGTAAGGGCGGCGCTGAAGTTGGTGTAGTTGATGCCCGCTATCGTCACGATGACCAGGGCGACGCCCAGGAGGATCAGCAGCGTCTGACGGCTGGACTTCGGAGCCTTGTCGTAGTAGACTCCCGTACTGAAATGTACTTCCGGCAGAGGCGTAAGCTGTACCGTAAGCCCACCTTCCCCCAGCGGGAAGCCTTCCGGCAGGACGGAAGCGTCGAAGGTTCGCCGGAAGTTCTCAAACAGCCCGGCCACGTTCTCCGAAGCATCCACGCGGATGTAGGACGCATAGTTCCAGTTGCCCCAGTTGTGCAGGTTCTGCTCCGGGGGAATGGGGTAGTAGATGCCGTTGGCGGTGGAGGCGTTGGGAGGGAAATCGCGGAAGACGCCGCCTACGGTATAGGTTTGGCCTTCTTCGGTAGTCGTCAGCAGGCGGCCGGTGGCCGGTTCGCTGCCAAAGAGCTTGCGCGCCAGGCTTTCGGGGATGAGCACCTTGGCGGGTTCGTCCAGCGCGCGGGCATCGCCTTCCAGCATGTCGAAGGAAAAGACGTCGGCATAGCCCGGCGATACGTTGTAGGCCTTTTCCTCGAAGAACTCGCGGGCGCCGTTGCGCTCCACGGAGAGGAACATCGTCTCGCCGGCCATCAGGTTGAGCATTGCGCCTCCCAGGATGTGAGGCGAGGACTGTGCGAAGGCCTCCAGCAGCGGACGGGAGGCTACCGAAAGACGGTCTATGCCCATCACATTGCCCGGTTCCAGGCGATAGATGCAGTCGGCATGGGGATGCCCCCGGTCGAACATATAGTCGTAGTCCAACTGCATCATGATCATCATAAAGGCGGCAAAGGCCACCGATAGCCCCAGCACGTTCAGTGCCGTGGCCATCTTAAAGCGTCTCAGGACGCTGAGGAAATTTGCATTCATAAGTTTATAGTGAATAGTGAATAGTGAACAGTGAATAGTGAATAGTGAATAGCGATTAGTGATTAGTTTATAGTGATTAGTGAACAGCGGACAGGACAGTACTAACTATTCACTGTTCACTATTAGTTATTCACTGTTCACTATTCACTATTCACTATTCACTCCGTTTTGATGCTCTCTGCCGGATTAGCATTAGCGGCGCGCCAGTTTTGGAAGGTGACGGTGGCTATGGTGATGAGGGAGACCATCACGAAGGCCAGCGCATAGACCCACCAATGGAGGGGGGTTCGGTAGGCGAAGTTCTCCAGCCAACGGCTTACGGCGTACCAGGCCAGCGGTGCGGCTATAAGGAAGCTGATGGCCAGGAGTCGGAGGTAGCCTTTGCCGAACATCAGCAGGATGCCGCCCGTCGTAGCGCCAAACACTTTGCGGAGGCTGATCTCCTTCCGCTTGTATTCGCTGTCGAATACTACCAGTCCGAAGACGCCTACTATCGAAATCAATATCGCTACGAGGCTGAAGAGCGATATCAACATCCCGAACTGCTGTTCCTTCTCGTAGGTCACATTCAGTACCTCGTCGAAGAAGCGAACGTCGAAGGGATACTCCTCGTCGAACTCCTTCAGCGTCCGGCGGACATGTTCGATGGCCTCCCTCATGTCGCTCCCTTCCTTTACCTTAATGTAGGCGTAGCTTGGGGGGCCGTTGCGATTGGTTCCCCAGAGATAGAAGGCCATCGGGGAGACTTCCTGACGGAAGGAGGCAAACTTGACGTCGGGGATGAAGCCGATGATTTCGCCGCCGTTCAGCCGATCGTTCAGCTCCAGACCGTAGGCCTCGCGCGCCTTTTCGTTGAATATAAAGGCGCCGTAGGGCGTCAGGGCGTCCTCCGGACGGAAGCTCCGCCCTTCGGTTATTTCGACGCCCATCACCTCCGGAAAGGTGGCTTCTACCGACAGGCATTGGTAATGAATCGGGCGGTCGTGGTAGTCGTGCGTCCATTCCCAGAAGGAATCGCCACCGGACAGCAGCGCCTGCGAGCCGGTCAGTTCCCCGATGCCGGCGAAGCTCTTCAGCCGGCTGCCGAAGGCGTCGAACGAATCGCCTACCTTGCTGTTGATGCCGGCCACGATCAGGCGGTCTTTGCCGAAGCCCGAATCGGCATGGCGCATATAGCGGTTCTGCAGATACATGAAGGAGGCGCCCGTCACCAGGGCAAAGGAGGCGATGAATTGCAGGCCGACCAGCACATTCCTCAACCGCCGTCCGCGGGGGGAGAGGCCGAAGCTGCCCTTCAGCGTCAGCGCCGGAGGGAAGGAGGTCATATAGCGTGCCGGCCAGAGACCGGCCAGCAGACCGGTAGCGAGGGCTACGCCGCCCGCAAGCGCCGCCAGGCCGGGATGAGCCGAGGGCGAAACGTCGGCGTCCACCAGCGAGGCTATCGGCGTAAGCTTCGCCAGGGAGACCAGCCACAGCGCAATCAGGAAGGACAGCAGGGCTACGGACACGGCCTCCGTCAAGAGGGCGAGGCGTATCGTTCGAGCTTCGCCTCCCAGTACCTTTTGCGTATTGATGCTGCGGATACGCTTGGGCGTAAGGGCGGCGCTGAAGTTGGTGTAGTTGACGCCCGCTATCGTCACGATGGCCAGGGCGATGCCCAGGAGGATCAGCAGCGTCTGAGCGCTGGACTTCGGCGCCCCGTCGTAGGCCACTCCCGTCGTGAAATGTACCTCCGGGAGGGGGGTGAAGCGGACGGAGAGCGCCTCGAAGCGATTGCGGCGCCATTCGTCGAGGGAGGAAGCGTCGAAGGTACGGCGGAAGTTATCGAACAGTCCCTCCACGTTGGCCGGATCATCTGCGCGGATGTAGACCGCATAGCTCCAGCGGTTCCAGTCGTGCAGGCTGTCGTCTTGGGGGAGACGGGTATAGATGGCGTTACGCACGGAGGCGTTGCGGGGAAAGTCGCGGTAGACGCCGCCCACGGTATAGCGTCGGTCGCCTTCCTGCAGCGTCTGCCCCGTAGCCGGACGTTCGCCGAAGAGCTTCTTCGCCAGGCTTTCGGGGATGAGCGCAAGGTCGGGTTCTTCCAGCGCGCGACGGTCGCCTTCCAGCATGTAGAAGCTGAAGACGTCGGTATAGCCGGGCGAGACCTCGCTCGCCGGTTCGCGGTAGAAGTTCTTCCCGTTCTCCGCCTCCACAGAGAAGTACATGCTTCCGCCCATCAGCAGCGCTCCGGCTTCTATATGCGGGGAGGAGGCGATGAGCGCCTCCGCCAGCGGACGGTTGAAGATAAGTTGCCAGTCGTTTCCCATCACGTTGCCGGCTTCCGCCCGATAGATCCTATCGGCGTCGGGATGCCCCCGGTCGAACATATAGTCGTAGTCCAACTGCATCATGATCATCATAAAGGCGGCAAAGGCCACCGATAGCCCCAGCACGTTCAGCGCCGTGGCCATCTTAAAGCGTCTCAGGACGCTGAGGAAATTTGCATTCATAAGTTTATAGTTTATAGTGAATAGTGAACAGTTTATAGTGAATAACTAATAGTGAATAGTGAACAGTGATTAGTTTATAGTGATTAGTGATTAGCGAACAGCGGACAGTACTAACTATTCACTATTCACTATTAGTTATTCACTATTCACTATTAGTTATTCACTATTCACTGCTATTCCGTTTTGATGCTCTCTGCCGGGTTAGCATTAGCGGCGCGCCAGTTTTGGAAGGTGACGGTGGCTATGGTGATGAGGGAGACCATCACGAAGGCCAGCGCATAGACCCACCAGTGGAGCGGCGTTCGGTAGGCGAAGTTCTCCAGCCAACGGCTCACGGCGTACCAGGCCAGCGGAGCGGCTATAAGGAAGCTGATGGCCAGGAGTCGGAGGTAGGTCTTGCCGAACATCAGCAGGATGCCGCCCGTCGTGGCGCCAAACACTTTGCGGAGGCTGATCTCCTTCCGCCGATACTCGCTGTCGAAGACGACCAGTCCGAAGACGCCTACGATGGAGATCAGAATCGCTACGAGGCTGAAGAGCGAGATGAGCGTCCCGAACTGCCGTTCCTTCTCGTAGGTACGGTTCAGCACCTCGTCGAAGAAGCGAACGTCGAAGGGATACTCCCCGTCGAACTCCTTCAGCGTCCGGCGGACATGTTCGATGGCCTCCCTCATGTCGCTGCCGGCCTTCACCTTGATGTAGGCGTAGTTCGGCCTCGCCCCCCAGTTCTGCGTCCCCCATACGTAGAAGGCCATCGGGGAGACTTCCTGCCGGAGGGAAGCAAACTTGACGTCGGGCATGAAGCCGATGATCTCGGCGCTGTCTATCCGGCCGTTCAGCTCCAGATGATAGGCGGCGCGCGCCTTTTCGTTGAAGACATAAGCCCCGTGGCGCGTCAGGGCGTCCTCCTGCCGGAAGCTCCGCCCTTCGGTCACCTCAATGCCCATCACCCTCAGGAACGACGGATCAACGGGCAGGCACTGGTAGTAAATATCCTCGTCGCGATACTTCCGCCCCCATCCCATATAGGTGTCGCCGCCCGAAAGGAGGGACTGTCCGAAGGTGAGGTCGTCTACGCCGGCGAAGCTCTTCAGACGACTCTCGAAGGCGTCCAGGCTTTTGCAGACCGTAGCGTTGAGGGTCGTCACCACCAACTGCTCCTTGCCGAAGCCCAGCGAGGCGCCCTGCATGAAGCGGTTCTGCAGATACATGAAGGAGGCGCCCGTCACCAGGACGAACGAAGCGACGAACTGCACCCCTATCAGCAGGCTCCGGAGCCTCCGTCCGCGGGGCGAGAGTCCGAAGCTGCCCTTCAGCGCCAGCGCCGGGGGGAAGGACGTCATATAGCGCGCCGGCCAGAGACCGGCCAAGAGACCGGTCGCGAGGGCTGCGCCGCCCGTCAGCGCCGCCAGGCCGGGATGAGCCGACGGCGAGACTTCGGCGTCCACCAGCGAGGCCACCGCCGTACCCCCGGCCAGCGCCACCCAGAGGAGGGCGAGCAGGAAGGACACGAAGGCCATCGCCACGCCCTCCGCTACGAGCGCCAGGCGTATCACCCGAACGTCGCCCCCCAGCACCTTCTGCGTATTGATGCTACGGATGCGCTTGGGCGTAAGGGCGGCGCTGAAGTTGGTGTAGTTGATGCCCGCTATCGCGACGATGGCCAGGGCGATGCCCAGCAGGATCAGCAGCGTCTGACGGCTTGACTTCGGAGCCTCGTCGTAGGCCACCCCCGTCACGAAGTGTACCTCCGGGAGGGGCGTCAGACGGAGCGTGATGCTTGCCAGTTCCTCGGCGTCCCAGCCGTCGAGGGTGGAGGTGTCGAACGTCCGGCTGAAGTTATCCCACAGTCCTTCGGCGCTGCGGGGGTCGTCCAGGCGGACGTAGGCCGTATAGTTCCAGTTGCCCCAATTGTGCTGGTTTTCCTCCTGGGGAATACGGATATAGATCCGGTTGGACGTAGAAGCGTTTCGGGGGAAATCCCGGTATACGCCGCCCACGGTATACGCCCTGTCCCGTCCCTCCAGGCGGCGGCCGGTGGCCGGTTCGCGTCCGAAGAGCTTCTTCGCCAGGCTTTCGGGGATGAGCGCCCGGTCGGGTTCGTCCAGCGTCCGGGCGTCGCCCTCCAGCATGTCGAACGCAAAGACGTCGGCATAGCCCGGCGACACCGTGCTGGACTCTTCCAGGAAGAAATGCTTCGATCCGCCGGATTCTACGGAGAAGAACAGCCGCCGAGGAAGATTCGTATAAGTCCCCGCCAGGATATGGGGCGAAGAAGACGCGAAAGCCTCCATAAAGGGGCGGCAGATGATAGACGCCCGGTCGTTGCCCATCAGATTGCAGGCCTCCACCCGATAGATCCGGTCGGCATGGGGATGCGAGCGGTCGAACGTATAGTCGTACTCCACCTGCATCAGGATAATCATAAAGGCGGCGAAAGCCACCGACAGCCCCAGTACATTCAGCGCCGTGGCCATCTTGAAGCGTCTCAGGACGCTGAGGAAGTTGCGTAGTATTGTCTTCATATTTTTTAGTGAATAACTAATAGTGAATAACTGACAGTGAATAACTAATAGTGAATAGTGAATAGCGGCCGGGGAGGTGACTGATGTCAGTACGTCCGTACTGACGTCATCCGTAAACCCGTACTGACGTCGTCCGTAAACCCGTACTGATGTCGTCCGTAAACCCGTACTGACGATACGCATTAGGGAACCCCCTCGTGCAGCGGTAGCCCGTATTCCAGGATGCGGGGTTCTTTCATCAGCCTTCCGCCGCCGTTGGGATACCGCGTCAGGATTCGGAGCGTATAAACACCCTGCTTCACGGCGGCGGGCACGGCGCAGATGATCTTCCGGGGATTATTCATCGCTATGGGACGGTCGAGGGGGATGGCCTCTCCGTCGGCGTCGACGAAGAAAACGCCGCACGGAGGCTCCGGGGGAGCTATTTTAATGAGCCTTCCGTCGATGACGATATCTCCCCCGGAAGTAATAAAGCCGTCGTGCCGTCCGGAGCCAACGTCCGTCACCAGGCCGATGGTAGCCCCTCCGTCGGCCTTACGTCCCAGCACCTCCACGCCCACCCTCTCGGCCAGGGTACGGAGCAGCGAGGCCGTCGGCAGGGCGTCGACGGTGACCTTATGCACGCCGGGATCGAAAGCCTGATCGGGATCGCTCCATACGCCGGTCACACGGGGCACGAGTCGGACGTTGCCGTCCTGCACCGCAGCACCCTTCATCAGAAACTCCTCCACCGCGGCGTCGCGCTGCCCCAAGACAGAAAGGATAGTTTCGTAATGCAGTTCGCTGCGGGATTCCACGATACGCCGGGCAAGATCCTCGTTCTTCATCGTTCGGCGGAGGGTGGACACATTGGCCATCAGACCATTCCCATCCTGACCATTCAGGAGGTTCGGCCTGAGCCATATCTTCCAGAAAGCAAGCTTCGCCATCACCGCCGGACATCAAACATATTCGCTGACCGAAGAAATAATGCTGCCGTCAAAGAGGTTCACCACCCGATGAGCAAACGTAGCATCATGCCGCGAGTGCGTCACCATGATGATGGTCGTACCCTCCTTGTTCAGTTCCGTGAGCAGTTGCATCACCTCCAGCCCATTCTTGCTGTCCAGATTACCCGTCGGTTCATCCGCCAGGATAAGCCCCGGCGACGACACCACCGCCCGCGCGATAGCCACCCTCTGCTGCTGCCCACCGGAAAGCTGCTGCGGGAAATGCTTAGCCCGGTGACTGATGCTCATACGCTTGAGGATCTCGTTCACCCTCTCCTTCCGTTCCGCAGGCTTTACCTTGAGATACGTGAGCGGCAGCTCCACATTTTCGTAGACATTGAGTTCGTCAATCAAGTTGAAGCTCTGGAACACAAAGCCGATATTCCCCTTCCTCACCTGCGTCCGGTCCCGTTCCTTGAGGTGCCCCACCTCGTGTTCACCCAGGAAGTAATTCCCCTCCGAAGGATTGTCGAGCAATCCGAGGATATTCAGCAACGTAGACTTCCCGCAGCCCGACGGTCCCATGACGGCCACAAACTCCCCGTCATTCACCTCCATAGACACCTTGTTCAATGCAATCGTTTCCACCTCTTCCGTGCGGAAAAACTTACTTAAGCCATCAATTTTAATCATAAGAATACAGTTTTAATAGATGAATAAATCCTAACCGCCTAAACCCATTCAAATAACGTGCCAAAGAAACACTCCCCCTATCATTCAGCACAATAAGCAAAGCGCCCCTCCTCTCGACTGTCCAATTTTTTGACACCACTGTCCAATTTTTTGACACTCCGCGACGGCGCGGGGGGGCGTCCGAGACTTCCCTTCAGGATGTCGTAGCAAACAAGATACCGGAATCCTTCCTTTGACTAACGTCAAACTTCGTTTCAGCCCCCCCTGCATTTTATCCATAATTCCAGCCGGAAATTCAAAATATAATCCGTATCATTGTCGTCGTCCGAACCCTTACCGCAGAGGGACGGAAATAAATACGGAATAATACGCTGACTTTTTAAATTCAATAATAAAACCATGAAAAAATTTAATGACCATCTCAGCCGCCATCCTGTTCATAATGGCAGGATGCGGAGAAAACAAACAGCCGGCAGACGGCTTTATCACCGTCGATGTAACGGCAACGTATCCCAAGAAAGAATTAATCCTCCAGGACTTTATGGATGTGGAATATGTCCCGCTGGAGACGACGGACGAGTTTATCACCCAGGGGCTTCTGCAGGATGTGGGTGAGGAATTTATCCTGGTAAGAAACGGGGCTAACGACGGGGATATCTTTATCTTCGACAGAAGCGGGAAGGCCTTAAGAAAGATCAACCGTCTGGGGCAGGGCGGTGAAGAGTATGCGCATATTTTATGGGCCAGGCTGGATGAAGACGGGAAGGAAATCTTTGTCAACGACTATTTCACGAAAAAAATTATGGTCTACGACCTGGAAGGAAATTTCAAACGGAGCCTCCGTCACAAAGATGGCTGCATATACGGCATGTTCTACGAACTGGGGCGTGAGCATTTGATTTTTTACAATGATAATTTCCGGCGTGACACCTCGAATGCTGTACCGCCGTATACGGTTATATCCAAAAAGGATGGCAGTGTGGTCGACGAGATTCGGGTGCCGTACAAAGAGAAAAAAACATCCTCGGTGGTGGCAAGCGTAGATGAAAAGACCGGTATGAGATATATCTACGCACCGTCCACCGGTCATGACCTGGTTCCCTGCTTTAACGACTGGATCCTGGCCGAACTTTCGTCCGATACGCTCTACCGGTATTCGCCCGACCGTACGATGAAACCGTTTATCGTAAGAACGCCGTCCGTTCAGTCCATGAATCCGGAAGTATTCCTGTTTGTCAGTCTTTTCACCGACCGCTACTACTTTATGGAAGCAGTAAAGAAAGATCTTAGTGCAGGATTTCCGGGTACCGATTTACTGTACGACAAACAGGAAAAGGCCATCTTCCGATATACGGTATACAACAGCGACTATACCAACGGAGAAAAAGCCTTCCTGAAGTCAAGGCCTGTCAACAACGAAATCCCGACAAGACAAATTCTGGAAGCCCCCGACCTCGTCGAAGCCTACGAAAAAGGCCAACTGCAAGGCCGCCTGAAAGAAATAGCCGCCACGCTGGACGAAGAATCCAACCCGGTGATCATGCTGATAAAGCATAAGAAACAGTAGCCGTACAAACTTTTTAAAAATAATAAAGCGATGAAAAAATCAATTACAATGTTAGCAACAATCCTGTATGTAATGACAGGATGCGAAGAAAGCAAACAATCAACGGATGAGCTTATCACCGTAGATGTAACGGCAAGTTATCCGAAAAAGGAACTGATTCTTCAGGATTTTATGGATGTGGAATATGTTCCGCTGGAGACGACGGACGAATTTATTACCCAGGGGCTTCTGCAGGATGTGGGTGAGGAATACATAATCGTAATAAATCGTGTTGACGACGGAGATATTTTTATCTTTGACAGAAGCGGAAAAGCTTTAAGGAAGATCAACCGTCTGGGGCAGGGAGGTGAAGAATACTCCTATATTTCCGGGATTGTTCTGGATGAAAATGAGAGTGAAATACTTGTCAACGATTATTTCTCAAAAAAAATAATGGTGTATGATATGGAGGGAAATTTTAAGCGAAACCTTCCGCACAAAAAAGATGGTAGCAGATATGGAGAATTCCACGAATTCGACAGGGAGCATTTAATTTGTTATGAATCGTATAATGATAATTACCGCACTGATTCGATGCAAGTCGGACCGACATTTATGGTCGTATCCAAACGGGATGGCAGTATTAGCGGAGAGATTCAAATTCCATTTAAAGAAAAGAAAACAACCATGGTGACGCTTGAAAAAGATGAAACAACCGGTTTGATTTATACTTACGCACCTTCTACCAATTATCGCTTAGTCCCTAACTTTCATGACTGGATACTGATAGAGATTTCGTCCGATACATTGTATCTGTACTCACAGGACCGTACGATGAAACCGTTTATTGCAAGAATCCCTTCCATTCAAACCATGACCCCTGAAGTATTTCTTTTTGTAAGCCTCTTCACCGACCGTTACTATTTTATGGAAGCAGTAAAAAAGGATCTTAGTGCAGGATTTCCGGGTACCGATTTACTGTACGACAAACAGGAAAAGGCCATCTTCAGATATACTGTGTACAACGATGATTATGCAAATGAAGAAAAAGCATTTTTGAAGTCATGGCCTGTCAACAACGAAATCCCGACAAGACAAATACTGGAAGCCCACGAACTTGTCGAAGCCTACGAAAAAGGCCAACTGCAAGGCCGCCTGAAAGAAATAGCCGCCACGCTGGACGAAGAATCCAACCCGGTGATCATGCTGATAAAGCATAAGAAACAGTAGCCGTACTAAAACAGAGATGAAGACTTGCAGGCAGCAGGGGCAGCGGCTCTGCTGCACGCAAGTCTGCTTTTTTGTGTTACCTTTGCCGGCAAACAAGACACATATATATAATGAGTGACCCCCGCTACAATCTCCGCGGCGTATCCGCCTCGAAAGAAGATGTGCACAGCGCTATCCGGAATATCGACAAGGGACTGTTTCCCCAGGCTTTCTGCAAGATTATCCCCGACATACTGGGAGGCGACCCGGCCTACTGCAACATCATGCACGCCGACGGAGCCGGCACCAAGTCGTCGCTGGCTTATCTGTACTGGAAGGAAACGGGCGACCTGTCCGTGTGGAAAGGCATAGCGCAGGATGCCGTGATTATGAATATCGACGACCTGCTTTGCGTCGGCGCCACGGACGGCATACTGGTTTCTTCTACCATCGGACGCAACAAACTGCTGATTCCCGGCGAAGTGATTTCCGCCCTTATCGAGGGTACGGAAGAAGTGCTGTCACGCCTGCGCGAAGCCGGCGTCGGCTGCTACGCTACCGGTGGAGAAACGGCCGACGTGGGCGACCTGGTGCGTACCGTGATTGTAGACAGTACGGTGACCTGCCGGATGAAGCGTTCGGAGGTGATAGACAACGGCCGTATCCGGGGAGGCGACGTCATTGTCGGTCTGGCTTCGTCGGGACAGGCTACGTACGAAACGTCGTACAACAGCGGGATAGGGAGCAACGGGCTGACCTCTGCTCGGCATGATGTATTTGCGCACTATCTGGCAGAGCGCTATCCGGAGAGTTACGATGCAGCTGTTCCCGCCGGACTGGTCTATTCGGGCAGTTTCGGCCTGACCGATCCGGTGGAAGGTCTGGGGACGGATGCCGGCAAACTGGTACTTTCGCCCACGCGCACCTATGCACCGGTGATAAAGGCGGTGTTGGACAGGCTTCGCCCGGCGATTCACGGCATGGTGCACTGTTCGGGCGGCGCACAGACCAAGGTGATGCATTTCGTAAAGAATAAACGGATTGTAAAAAACAATCTCTTCCCCATCCCGCCCCTCTTCCGGATTATTCAGGAACAAAGCGGTACGGACTGGAAAGAGATGTACAGGGTATTCAATATGGGACACCGTATGGAGATATATACTTCGCCCCGAAACGCCGGCGAAATAATCGACATCAGCCAAAGCTTCGGCATAGACGCCGGGATAACGGGCTTTGTGGAAGAAGCGGAGAGAAACGAATTAATTATCGAAAGCGAAAAAGGGCGCTTTATCTTTTGAACCGGAGAGATGGCGGAAAGCAGTTTATTAAACAGACTGGACGGACTGGTGAGCCGTTTTGAAGAAGTGGGCACGCTGATTACCGACCCGGCCGTTGCCCGGGATATGAAGCGGTTTGTAAAGCTGAACAAAGAGTACCGCGAGCTGGAAAAAATCATCGCGGCACGTACCTTATATATACAAATGCTGAACGGGATAGACGAGGCAAAGTCCCTGCTCGAAACGGAACAGGACGCGGAAATGCGGGAAATGGCACGCGAAGAGCTGGAGGCCTGCACGGCACGCATCCCCGAACTGGAAGAGGAAATCAAGCTGCTGCTGGCGCCTGCCGACCCGCAAGACGGCAGGAATGCCATCGTGGAAATACGCGGCGGAACGGGGGGCGACGAAGCAGCCCTCTTTGCCGGAGACCTCTACCGCATGTATGCCAAATACTGCGAGAACAAAGGCTGGAAGGTGGACGTCACCGGCTATACGGAAGGGACTGTCGGCGGCTTCAAGGAAATCATCTTTTCCGTGGAGGGAGAAGGAGTCTACGGCATCCTGAAGTATGAATCGGGCGTACACCGCGTGCAGCGCATCCCGCAGACGGAAACGCAGGGACGGGTGCATACCTCGGCGGCTACGGTAGCCGTACTTCCCGAAGCGGAAGAGTTCGATGTGGAAATCAAAGAATCGGATATACGGACAGACATCTTCTGCGCCTCCGGGCATGGCGGACAGTCGGTGAATACCACCTACTCCGCGATTCGTCTGGTACATATTCCCACCGGTATCACGGTGCAGTGTCAGGACGAGAAATCGCAGTTGAAAAACAAAGCCAAAGCGCTGACGGAACTCCGCACCCGCATCTACAACATGGAATACGGGAAATACCTCGACGAAATAGCTTCCAAGCGGAAAACGATGGTTTCTTCGGGCGACCGTTCCGCCAAGATACGTACCTACAACTATCCGCAGGGACGCATCACCGACCACCGGATTAACTATACCATTTATAATCTTTCGGCCTTTATGGACGGCGACATACAGGATTGCATCGACCACCTGACTGTAGCCGAAAACGCGGAACGGCTGAAAGAGTCGGAACTCTAAAAAAACGATGTGATGACCAAACAGCAATTATTTGAGCATATCTGCCGGAAACAGTCTTTCCTGTGCATCGGCCTGGATACCGATATCCAAAAGATACCTCCCTGCCTGCTGGCGGAAGAGGATCCTCTGTTTGCTTTCAACAAAGCAATTATCGACGCCACGGCCGCCTACTGTGTGGCCTACAAACCGAATCTGGCTTTCTATGAATGTCGGGGAAGCCGGGGGCTGCTCTCTTTCGAAAAGACGGTGAACTACCTCAGGGAACAATATCCCGACCAGTTCATCATAGCCGACGCCAAGCGCGGCGATATCGGAAACACCTCCGAAATGTATGCCCGCTCCTTCTTCGATCATCTGAAGGTGGACGCCGTGACCGTAGCCCCGTATATGGGAGAAGACAGCGTGAAGCCGTTTCTCCTCTATCCGGAAAGCTGGGTCGTTCTGCTGGCGCTGACGTCCAACAAAGGCTCGCACGATTTCCAGATGACGGAATGTGCGGACGGCGAACGCCTGTTCGAGAAGGTATTGAAAAAGTCGCAGGAATGGGCTACCGACGAACAGATGATGTACGTGGCCGGCGCCACCCGGGGAAAGATGCTGGAGGATATACGGAACCATGCGCCCCGCCACTTCCTGCTGGTGCCGGGAGTAGGCGCCCAGGGAGGAAGCCTGAAAGAAGTAGCCCGCTACGGGATGAATGCGGAATGCGGACTGCTGGTAAACTCTTCGCGTGCCATTATTTATGCCGGCAGTGATGCGAATTTTGCAGAAGCAGCCCGCCGGGCGGCATATACCATACAGCAGGAAATGGCGGAATATTTGCAAGAGAAAGGAATTATTCCCGGCGGGGAATAGCTATACCGATATTTTTTATCATCTTTGCGGAATACATGAACACAACAATACAATAAAATACGATAACTGTAGTACATAATGGAGTTTACAGCCCAACAAATCGCGAACATCCTAAAAGGAACTGTCGATGGTGACCCGGAGGTGAAAGTGAATAATTTCTCAAAAATAGAAGAAGGAAAGCCTCATTCATTAACTTTCTTAGCGAATCCCAAATACGAACCGTATATCTATCATACCGAAGCAAGTGTTGTACTGGTAAATAATGAATTTAAGCCGTCTTCCCATATAAAAAGCACCCTGATTCGCGTACCCAATGCGTACGCTGCGCTGGCCGTTCTGCTGGAGATAGCAGGACAGTCCGAACAGAAAAAGGAAGGTATAGACTCTACCGCCTTTATCCATGCTTCGGCCACGGTGGGGGAAGGCTGCTATATAGGCACGTTCACCTACATCGGCGAAAATGTGAAGATAGGAGACAACTGCAGGATTTATCCCTATACCTACATCGGCGACAACACCTCGGTGGGCGACGACTGCCTGCTGTATCCCCACGTCACGATCTATAAGGATTGTACCATCGCCAACCGCTGCATCCTTCATGCCGGCTGCGTGATCGGTTCGGACGGATTCGGCTTTGCCCCCGAAGGAGGAGCGTACAAAAAAATACCTCAACTGGGATATGTCATCATAGAAGACGATGTGGAAATCGGAGCCAATACCACCATCGACCGCGCCGTGATGGACGCAACGATCATCCGCAAAGGCGTGAAACTGGATAATCTGGTGCAGATAGCCCACAATGTGGAAATCGGCGAGCATACCGTCATGGCAGCCCAGGCAGGCATATCCGGTTCGGTAAAGATAGGCAGTCATTGCCGCTTCGGCGGTCAGTCCGGCCTGGCCGGACATATACACATAGCCGACCGTGTAGCTATCGGCGCCCAGGCAGGAGTGATGAGCAATATAAAAACGGAACAGACCCTGCTGGGTTCACCAGCCATTGATTCGAGAGACTATATGCGCTCCAGTGTTATCTTCAGCCGTTTGCCGGAGATGTACCGCTCGCTTGCGAAATTACGGGAGGAAGTAGATCAGTTAAAGAAGGAATTAACACATGAATAATAATATGCTAAAACAGAATACGCTTGCCCAAAGTTTCTCTCTGCAGGGCAAAGGTTTGCACACCGGATTGAATATTTGCATCACATTCCATCCGGCCCCCGAAAACCACGGTTACAAAATCAAACGCATAGATTTGGAAGAACAGCCCGTCATAGACGCGCTGGCCGAGAATGTGGTGAATACGCAGCGAGGCACCGTCATCGCCCGCAACAATGTGCAGGTAAGCACCGTCGAACATGCCCTGGCTGCCCTGTACGCGGCAGGGATCGATAACTGTCTGATCGAAGTGGACGCCCCCGAATTTCCAATCCTCGACGGCAGTTCGCGTTTCTATGTGGAAGAAATAGAAAAGGCAGGCCTTGCCGAACAGAATGCCCCAAGAGACTTTTATATCGTAAAGCACAAAATAGAAGTGAAAGACGAAGCCACCGGTTCCTCGCTGATTGTGCTCCCCGATGATAAATTCAGCATCAATGTATTAATTTCTTTCGATTCGCCGGTTCTTTCGAACCAGTTCGCCACATTGAACGACCTGAGCGAGTTTTCCTCCGAAATAGCCGCTTCACGCACCTTTGTGTTTGTACGCGAGATAGAAACATTGCTGACGAACAACCTGATAAAAGGAGGCGACCTGGACAATGCTATCGTCATATACGACCAAGAGATGCCGAAGGAAGCGCTGAAAAACCTGGCAGAGAAACTGAATGTACCGTTCAGGGATATTCGCTCGACGGGTTATATAAACAACAAGCCGCTGGTGTTCAACAACGAACCGGCACGCCATAAGCTGATTGATGTAATCGGCGACATCGCCCTCATCGGGAAGCCCATCCGCGGACGAATCATCGCCACCCGGCCGGGACACAAGATAAACAACCAGTTGGCACGCACCATCCGGAAAGACATCAAGATGAATGAAGTTCAGGTGCCGCTATACGACCCGAACGCCGCCCCCCTGATGGATGTAAACCGCATCAAGGAACTGTTGCCCCACCGGTATCCGTTCCTGCTGGTGGATAAGATCATCGAAATAGACGGCAATTACATTGTCGGTGTGAAAAACACAACGGTCAACGAACCCTTCTTTCAGGGACACTTCCCCCAGGAGCCGGTGATGCCGGGCGTACTGCTGGTAGAAGCCATGGCGCAGACCGGAGGCTTGCTGGTCTTAAATTCCGTAGACGATCCGGAACGCTACTCCACTTATTTCCTGAAAATCGACCAGGTGAAATTCCGTCAGAAAGTAATACCGGGTGATACGCTGATTCTCCGCCTCGAAATGATTACTCCGATTCGCCGGGGTATTTCCACGATGAAAGGCTACGTATTCGTGGGAGAAAAATTAGTGTGCGAAGCTGAGTTTATGGCACAAATCATCAAAAACAAATAACACAAAAATCATGAGCCATTCTCCATTAGCTCTTATTCACCCGGAAGCCGGGATAGGGAAAAATGTCGTAATAGACCCGTTTGCCGTTATCGAAAAAGACGTAGTGATAGGCGACAACTGCCGGATATACCCCCATACCACTATCCTCGACGGAGCAAGGATAGGCAATGACTGCCGGATATTTCCGGGAGCCGTCATCGCCGGTATCCCGCAGGATCTGAAATTTGTAGGAGAAAAGACAACCGCGGAAATAGGTCATCACACCACCATCCGGGAATGCGTAACCGTCAACCGGGGCACGGCCTCCAAAGGAAAGACCATCATCGGAAACCATTGCCTCATCATGGCCTACAGCCATATTGCTCACGATTGCATACTGAAAGACCACATCATTATCGGCAACGCCTCCCAACTGGCCGGCGAAGTGGATATAGATGATTTCGCCATCGTCAGCGGAGGAAGCCTGGTGCATCAGTTCACGCGCATATCAAAGCATGTCATGATACAGGGAGGCTCGCGCATCGGCAAAGACATCCCCCCCTACACCCTCATCGGACGCGACCCGATTGTATACTGCGGAATCAACATCGTAGGCCTGCGACGCAGAGGATTTACCAACGAACAGGTATTCTTGATACAGGACATATACCGGACGCTCTACACCAGGGGGCTGAACAATTCGGACGCCCTGAAAGCCATCGAAACGGAATACGAATCAAGCGAAGAACGGGATTTGATTCTGAACTTTATCAAAACCTCCCGGCGGGGCATCGTAAGAGGTTCCATCGACGAACTTTAATCCTTACAATTACATTTGACACCATATAAAACAAGCGACTATGATTTACAGATTTCTTCTATTGTCCGACGAGGCCGACAATTTCATGAGAGAAATTGAGATTGATTCGGAAGCCTCCTTTTTAGATTTGCATCATATCATCCTGAAATCGGCAGGATACACCGCCGACCAGATGAGTTCCTTCTTCATCTGCGATGACGAATGGAACCGGAAAACCGAAATCACATTAGTGGATATGGACACTTCTTCCGAAGAAGACGCATATGTCATGGAAAGTACGCAGCTGGAAGAACTGCTGGAAGACGAAGACCAGAAGCTGCTCTACGTATTTGACTACATGACAGAACGGGCTTTCTTCATGGAACTCCGGGAAATCATACCCGGCAAAAGATTGAAGCAACCCGTATGCAGCCGCTCGGAAGGTGTACCGCCTCCGCAGACCGTGAGTTTTGAAGAAGCAGAAGCCAAAATGGTAGCCTCCGATTCACTGGGAGAAAACTTCTACGGCGACTCAGACTTCGACATCGACGAACTGGACAGCGAAGGATTCGACGGACTGGATAATCTCCAAAACCCCTTTGACGAAGAACGTTATTGAACAATACCCTTCTTATACTGACAGGCCCCACCGGAGTGGGAAAAACGGAACTAAGCCTGCGAATCGCCGAACACTTTCACTCACCCGTTATCTCTTCCGATTCCCGACAGATCTATAAGGATATCCCCATCGGTACGGCAGCGCCCGATCCCCGGCAGCGGGAACGGGTCACACATTACATGACCGGAATACTCGAACTGACGGAGCATTACAGTGCGGCACGTTTCGAAACGGACGCCCTGGCGCTGCTGGACGCCCTCTACAAAACCGTTCCGGTAGTCCTCATGACAGGCGGCTCCATGATGTACATCGACGCCGTATGCAAGGGAATAGACCGGATGCCCTCCGTAGCGCCGCACATCCGCGAAGCCATCTACCGGCAGTACGCACGCGAAGGACTGCTCCCCATACTGGAAGAATTAAAACAAACCGACCCCCGGCATTACGAATCCGTAGACCGGCAGAACTACAAACGCGTCATCCACGCCGTGGAAATATGCCGAACAGCCGGCCGCCCCTACTCCTCCTTCCGCACAAACAGCCGAAAGGCACGACCCTTCCGAATCCTGAAAACAGGACTCGTCCGCAACCGCGAAGAACTCTGCAAACGCATCAACCTCCGGGTGGAGCAGATGATGGTCGACGGCTTCCTCGAAGAAGCCCGGAGGGTATACCCCTTCAGACACCTCAATGCACTCAATACCGTAGGCTACAAAGAACTGTTCCAATATCTGGACGGAAACCTCTCGCTGGACGAAGCCGTCGAAAAAATCAAAAGAAACACACGCGTATACGCACGCAAACAGATGACCTGGTTCAGGCGCGACCGGGAAATCACCTGGTTTCACCCCGACGACGAAACCGCCATCCTCCGCCACATTCAGGATTCCATTGCCGACTGAACAGGCACTCCCCCGCAGCTTGGGGGAACTCCCTCGCGGCTTGGGGGAAGCCCCCCGCAGCTTGGGGGAACTCCCCCGTGGCTTGGGGGAAGCCCCCCGCAGCTTGGGGGAAGCCCCCCGTGGCTTGGGGGAACTCCCCCGTGGCTTGGGGGAACTCCCCCGTGGCTTGGGGGAAGTCCCCCGGAGCTTGGGGGAACTCCCCCGGAGCTTGAGGGAAGTCCCCCGGAGCTTGGGGGAAGCCCCCCGCGGCTTGGGGGAAGCCCCCCGCAGCTTGGGGGAAGCCCCCCGTGGCTTGGGGGAACTCCCCCGTGGCTTGGGGGAAGCCCACCGTAGCTTGGGGGAAAGCCCCCGTAGCTTGGGGGAAGCCCACCCCGTAGCTTGGGGGAAGCCCCCGCGGGGGTTGGCCCCAAGCTACCGGATCACCGTCACGCCCTACTTCTACGGCTGCACCGGTACGCCGGCCACCTATACCATCACGGTATCCTCCTGCTCGGCGCCCGTATGCCCGTACCCCCACTCCGGCGTGGTGGGTCAATAAATCCATAAAACAAACGCAAATCACAGAAAACGGTACAATTTCGCACACTCCGCAGGCCTTTGCAAACCCATGTGGGGCTACACGGAGAGCGCAGGGCAGGGCAACGCGGAATCACGGCATCCCTTGTCTTCCAAATATCCGCTTATCTTTGCACCTTCATTTATAAATATACAAAGCCATGAAACGTATTCTTGTTTTACTTCTGATTTTTTCTTTCCTTCCGGATTCGGAGGCCAAAGACCTGCGCCGGCTGCAGCAGGATTTTGTAGACTTAAAGTTCGGCATGTTTATTCATTTCAATATTCCGACGTTTACAAACCACGACTGGCCTGATCCGGAAGCCGATCCGGCCATCTTCAACCCCCGCCTGCTCGACTGCTCCCAATGGGCCGGAGCAGCGAAATCCGCCAACATGCGCTACGGATGCCTTACGGCGAAGCATCATAGCGGATTCTGTATCTGGGACACGAAAACAACCGCATACAACGTGATGAACAGCCCCTTCCGAAGGGATGTAGTGAGAGAATACGTCGACGCCTTCCGCCGGGAAGGACTGCGTACGATGCTCTATTTCTCCATCCTCGATACGCATCACTATCTGCGCCCCGGATATATCACGCGCCGGCATGTCGACATGGTAAAAGCACAGTTGACCGAACTGCTCACGAACTACGGCGAAATAGACGCCCTCATTATCGACGGATGGGATGCACCCTGGTCACGTATTTCCTACGAAGACATTCCGTTCGAGGAGATATACCGGCTGGTGAAAAAACTGCAGCCCGACTGCCTCCTGATGGATCTGAACGCCGCCAAGTATCCGGCAGAGATGCTCTTCTACACGGACATCAAATCATACGAACAAGGCGCCGGGCAGCATATATCGAAAGAAAACAACCGACTGCCCGCTCTCTCCTGCCTTCCGATCAATAAAAACTGGTTCTGGAAGGAATCCTTCCCGGACACGCCCGTAAAAGACCCGGAGATGCTGGTCAGGGAGAACCTCGAACTCTTCAACCAAGCCTACTGTAACTTCATTCTCAACGTGGCGCCCAACCGCGACGGACTGATCGACGCCAACGCCCTGGAAGCCCTGAAGCAGATCGGCAGCCTGTGGAACGGAGACCTCCCCTGCGCGCCCCTTCCGCCCTTCGACGCGCCCGTCATTTCGGAAAACATCGCGAAGCGCCGTCCGGTGAAGGCAAGCTGGAGCGACGACATGATGATTATGGATTTCGGAAACGACGACAATTTCCGCACCTCCTGGGAATCCAACCCCGAAGTAGCCGAACCCTGGTTTGAAGTAGACTTCCCTTCCTACCGTTCGTTCAATACCCTGACCGTCTACGACACGCGCCGGTGCATACAAGCATACCGCCTCCTCTACGAAAAAGACGGCGTATGGGAAACCCTCGCACAAGTCTCCGGCGACAGCAGAACGGTGAAGCTACACCGCTTCCCCCGCGTATGGGGCGGCAAGGTGAAGATCATCATCGACCAATCCTCCGCTCCCCCCGCCATCGCCGAGCTGGGCGTCTACGACGAACAGCGGTAAGCCCCGCCCTATACCGGTACCGCCCGCCCCTCGCGGACACTCCGGAAAGCAGCTTCGATGATACGAATCACCGGCAGCACCCCGGCAGCATCCGTCAGCGGAGGCGTACCGTCGCGCAGAGACCGGTAGATATCGTCGTAAAAAGCCCCGTAATTACCGCAGACCGTTTCCACTTTCCCTCTGAAGTGCAAGCCGCTCACCTCCGTGTTCAGCGTACCCCATGCCGCCTCGTCCTCGGCGCCCCACCGGGGCAAACCGGGGACGAGGCCGGCCTTCAGCATCTCCTCCTGAGGATCCAGCCCGTACTTGACGAACGAACCCTGCGTGCCGTGGATGCAGTAGCGCGGCGTCTCCTCCCGCATCAGGTACCCGGCGCGGAGCGACACCTTCACATGAGGATAAATCAGCCGGAGATGATAGTAGTCGTCCACCTCGCCCTGATCGCGCAGCCGGTCAATATCCGCATACACCGCCTGCGGTACGCCGAAAAGCACCACCGCCTGATCGATCATGTGCGACCCCAGATTGTACGTAAGCCCCACGCGACCGTCCGCCCTCTCCTTCCAGGTACCCGCCTGAATATGGCTGCGGTACCGCTGATAGGCCGACTGAAATTCCACCACCCGTCCCAGCAGCCCCGCCTCCAGAATCCGGCGTACCGTCAGGAAGTCGCCGTCCCATCGCCGGTTCTGGTACACGGCCAGCATCAGCCCCCGCGCCTTCGCCAGGGCAATCAGTTCTTCCCCCTGCGCCACTTCAAACACAAAAGGCTTCTCCACCACCACATGCTTGCCTGCCAGCAGCGCCATCCGGGCAAACTCGAAATGCGTCACGTCGGGCGTATTGACAATCACCAGTTCGACATCAGGCTCCGAAAGCATCGCTTCGTAGCTCCGCACCGTACGCGCCGCAGGATACCGCGCACGGGCGACGTCCTTTGTACGTTCCACAATGGAATGAATCTCAAACATCGGGTGCGACCCGATAAAAGGGGCATGGAATACGGAGCCCGACATGCCGTAGGAGGCAATTCCCGTCTGAACAGGTTTCATCATGTCTATTTGGTTTATAGGAGGAAATAAGTTTCGGACACGAAGATATGCTTTTGTTTTTTACCTTTGCCGCACAAACACTAAAACGTATTAAAAATATGAAACCCGCATTATTTATTCTGGCGGCCGGCATGGGAAGCCGCTACGGAGGATTGAAACAACTGGACGGACTCGGCCCGAACGGAGAAACCATCATGGACTACTCCATCTTCGACGCCATACGGAGCGGATTCGGCAAACTCGTGTTCGTCATCCGCCACCACTTTGAAGAAGACTTCCGACGCAAAATCGTCTCCCGGTACGAACACCATATTCCCGTCGAAGTCGTCTTCCAGGAACTCGACTGCCTGCCCGAAGGCTTCACCGTACCCGAAGGACGCGAAAAACCCTGGGGAACCAACCACGCCCTCCTGATGGGCAAAACCGTCATCCGCGAACCCTTCGCCGCCATCAACGCCGACGACTTCTACGGCCGGCACAGCTTCGCCGTACTCGCCGAAGAACTCAAAGCCATGGAAGGACGGCAAAACAGCTACTGCATGGTGGGCTACCGCATCGGAAACACACTGAGCGAAAGCGGAGCAGTAGCGCGCGGCGTCTGCGAAACCGGAGCAGACAACTACCTCACCGGAGTAGTCGAACGCACCGCCATCCAGCGAATCGACGGACAGATACGCTTCACCGACGAAAACGAAAACACCGTCGTCCTCCACGAAAACACCCCCGTCTCCATGAACATGTGGGGATTCACCCCCGACTACTTCCAATACTCCGAAGACATCTTCGTAGAATTTCTCCGGGCAAACGGCACGAACCCAAAGAGCGAATACTACATCCCCCTCGCCGTAAACGAACTGATCACAGCCGGCAAGGCACGCGTCAAAGTCCTGCCCACCACCTCCCGCTGGTTCGGCGTCACCTACGCAGCCGATCGCCCCGGCGTAGTAGAAAAAATCCGCGCGCTGGTAGACTCCGGAGAATACCCCGAAAAATTATTCTAAAAAGAAAGACAATGAAACACCGCGCCCTCGCCACCCTCCTCCTCCTCCTTGCCGCCACGCTGCTGACGGCACAGGAACCGGAGAAACTCGTACTCATCCATACGAACATGGGAAAAATAAAAGTAAAACTCTTCAACGACACCCCGCTCCACCGCGACAACTTCCTGAAGAACGTAGAAGAACACCGCTACGACAGCCTCCTCTTCCACCGCGTCATCAAGCTGTTCATGATCCAGGCCGGCGACGTAAGCTCCCGAAACGCCACCCCCGAACAGCGCCTGGGCGACGGCGATCTGTCGTACACCGTCCCCGCCGAGATCATCCACCCGAAATACTTCCACAAAAGAGGCATGCTCTGCGCCGCCCGCACCGGCGACGAAGCCAACCCCTCGCGCGCCTCCTCCGCCACCCAGTTCTACATCGTCACCGGAAAAGTATTCACCGCAATGGAACTCGACAAGATGGAGAAGACCGGAGGCTACACCTTCACCCCCGAACAGCGTCAGGCCTACATGCTCGAAGGAGGCGCCCCCCACCTGGACGGCAAATACACCATCTTCGGCGAAGTAGTAAGCGGCCAGAAAGTAGCAGACAAAATCCAGGAAGTCCCCACCGGCGAGAACGACCGTCCCCTGAAAGACATCCGCATCAAAACCATCACCACGATAAAAAAATAAAGCGGTATCCCCGCCACACGAATCACCCTTCAGATCCTTTCAAACGAAGGAAACCACCGGGCGAATGAAAAAGCAGTTAGCCGGGGGACAGTACACTGCACGCTAACCTCATTCGCCCATTACCGATTTATCCGGTCACACGCGGTTTACAGAAAAACAGTGAAGCAAAGCGCAGATGCGTCTCCGGTTCCGTCAATCGGAAGGAAAGCGTATAAACAGCAGAGTATAGCATACGTCCCGGCGACATAGCCCCCCCTTACATATTCCATCCCGCAAAACCGTTTTCCCCTTGCTGCCCGGCAGCAAGCTTCACGGAAAAGTTTTTTGTATTTGCTGCCGGGAAGCAGACAGTTTGGAAAAAAGTGCAGGGTAATTAAAATAGTTATTTCGGCATTTGGAATTTCAATAATTTAAAGCGGCTGACAATGAGGTAATGCGGTTTATTATACTCTTCATTCTATTGAAGCTGCTTTGTTTTTAAAATCAGATGAAAATGGGGTTTCACCCTCATCATCTGCACTGTGATTCGGTATGATTTAATTGATTCGTATGATGAAAGCAATCATCCAAATCAAAAGAATCACAGTTCGGATAATTGGAGGTTTCGCATAAATAAACGCCTCCTTTATCTTTCAGGGAAGGGGAAACGGAACAAAAAATCAACAAGTGAAACGGGAGATTTTCAAACTTCATTTTTACCTAATTTTAAAAACAAAACAACCTCGTAGCCAGGGAATGGAATACGAATAATCACCTCATTGACATGGTATATCATCCCGTCATTATATCCCGTCATTATATGCTTATCTATAGTGTATGGACGGGTAGAATGAGCTAGTGCTGTGAGCTGGATGCCTACGAAAGGTAATGTTCGGAGAGTCTTCTTTGTAAAACTTTATTTGTTAATGCAAGTTTGCGTCTTACGGTTTCTTCCGTAACAGATAATGTCCGGGATATTTCTTTAATAGTCCTGTACTCTCTTTCTCTTAATAAATAGATGTCGCGATCTAATGGCGGAATTTTTTTCAACATACTGTTGATGATCACATATATTTCTTGTATCTGAATATCTTCCAATACATGAGAATAACTGTAACTTTCCATATTTTCCATTCTATAAATATCTTCCAGTTCAAGTATCTTTTTCTTCTTAAAGAAATCCAAAATTCTGAACGATATAAATCCAAGCAAAATATTTTTTGCAGATTTTTGGTCGTCTACTTTTATTATAGAAGGTTGAGTCCAAATATCAGCCCAATAATTCTGAAGTAAATCTTTCACAGTCTCTTTATTTTCAACTCTGTTGCATGTCCATCGATATATGAGTTTCCAATATTTATTATACAATTCATTAAATGCGTCACTGTCACCGATTTCTATTTTTTCCAACAGTTCTTTATCACACATTTTTTCTTTAAATAATTTATTGAACAAAAGAGAGACTTCTATGTTGCATCAATATAACTTATCAGTTACAAAATGATTAATTAGCCCATCGATAGAGTCTTTGGATAGAAGCACTTTTATCACAGAAATGTAACCGAATTGAAACCACATTTATTCGTCGAGATTCTATAATCTAAATGAAACAGAGACTGTAAATACAAGTAAAAAAATGGAAGATTCTAAAAAAACAGAATCATGTGAAGTTGATGGTTTATTAATTGCATAAAGTAGGATTATAATTGAATAATATATAGAAAATAAAAACTTAGTTGAATGTATTATGGTACAGAAAAAAAATGGATTAAATATGAAATGTTTCATATTGCTGCTATGCCTGTTTACGATGGATCAAACATCTTTAAGTGTTTATGCCCAATCCGGCATAAAAAGTTATCCGGCCGAAACTTTATCTTCCCGAATCACGAGAATAGGCAATGACATTGGTGCAACGATAAGATTTGATTCTAAAGAGACGGATAAAGTTCTCGTTTCGTCACTGGAAACCGAAGGAAAGAACAGAGAGGATATTCTAAAATTAAGCTTATCGGGAACAGGATTTATATACAGGAAATTATCGGACATATCTTACACCGTAATCATGGCTGAAAAGCCTCAACAAAAAATATTTAAAACAGGAAATAAAAGTGTCACATTGAAGGGATCTGTTGTTGATAAAAAAACAAAAGAGCCATTGGTCGGAGCCACCATTTCGTTGAATAACAATTCATCTACAGGTACTATCACTGACGTTGAGGGGAATTTTGTGCTGGTCATAGATAATCTTCATCAGCCTTTGAGAGTTCAATATATAGGATATGAATCTAAAATTATTGTCTATAAAGATGCGGGAAACTTAGTTGTAGAATTGGATGCCGATAACTTTAATTTAAACGAAGTTGTTGTTACCGGACAGGGAGCGGAAATTCAGAAAAGAAGATTGTCTTCCAATGTGACCAGTGTCGGCAGTAAAGAGCTGGACAATTATAACAATGGACGGGTAGATCAACTCCTGCAAAATGCACTTCCAAATGTACAAATAACTTTGTCGAACGGACAACCTGGAACTACCTCCCTTTTCAAATCAAGGGGTTTATCTTCTGCATATTCAAACTCAACCCCTGTCATTTATGTAGACGGGGTGAGAGTAGACAATCTGAACACAGGCGCGACGCTCAACAATATGAGCGGACAGAATGCGGCAACAGGTTCTATGGGTGATATTCCTCTCGAAAATATTGAACATATCGAATACGTGCCCGGAGGAGCGGCGACCACTCTTTATGGTTCGGATGCAGCTAACGGAGTGGTACAAATATTCACGAAAAAAGGGGTAGACAAACAATCTGCATTTTTTGAGACAGAAATTGGAAGCGAAGTAGCAAATGATCAATTCTACTATTTTGACCGAACCAAAGATCTTCTACATCAAACAGGACTCATACAGAAATACAGAATCGGGTTTGACGGAGGAAATAGCAAAGCAGGTTATAGTTTTGGTGGAAGCATGAGTAATAGCACAGGAACTATCATACACAATGCAAACGAACATAAGAAGTACGATCTACGCATAGGTACGACTGTACATTTCAATAAACAATTGGAATATCAATCTTCTTTTGGTACAGTAATAAACGATTTCAAAAGAAGCCGAAATGGAAATCAGGGAGGTTATACAGGTTTGTGGTTTACGGAGGGATCCGCCGCAACAAATTTTAAATATACCGATCAGTCGGGAAACCCCGTAAATTATTCGGCCGATATAGATAATCTGGATGATTATACTTACACCCGGATGAAAGCATTTGTGGATAAGGCAGAGAAACTGCAAAACAATCAAGAATCGATAAAGCGTTTCCAGACATCACAGTCGTTGGTGTACACACCTGTCAACAATTTGACATTTAAAGGGATTATAGGATTAGATTACAGATTAAATTCCAATAAAAATATTGTTACGAACGAGTATTTGATACATACACAGCAAAAAGCTGAAGGAACATCAGATGCCGGCTCAATCAACAATTTTGATAGAAACTATTTTGGTCTGACAATAGATGTTAACGGGCAACATAAACTCTATTATAAAGACTGGCTGAATATTATATCTACGGCCGGATACCAGTACTTCAGCACACACGACCATCAATCAACTTATAATGGAAGTAACGTTCGTGACGGAGCATTCATCATCAGTGGATCCGGAACAACTACCGCTAACGAATGGTTAAGTTATCTACATAATTATGGTGTGTTTTTGCAGGAAAATATTGGTATCAAAGACCGTTATTATCTTGACCTGGGATTAAGGGGAGACTATAACACTGCGTTTGGAGATAATGTTGGATGGCAATATTATCCTAAAATAGGTATCTCATATTTATTATCGGAAGAATCGTTTATGAAAGGATTGAACGATAAAAATCTAATTAATAGTTTCCGAATTTTGGCGAACTATGGTGTTGCCGGAAGTTATCCCCCTCCGTTCGAATATCAGCGCACCGTCACATTCAGTTCTTTTCTCGGACAGCAAGCTGCCACATTCGGCAAATACGGCAATCCCGGCCTTGCACCGGAAAAAAAGCATTCGTATGAAGCTGGATTTAATGCACTTTTATTTAATAGAGTATTAAATATAGGACTCACCTATTACTCTGCATTGACAAAGGATGCGCTATTCAGTATTCCATCGCTTCCTTCTTCAGGACAGGAAACAAATTATCTTTCGAATGTCGGGAAAATTGAAAATAGAGGAATTGAGTTGGCCGTTGGAGCACAAATAATAAACTCAGTAGACTGGAAGGTAAAACTGAACGCATCATACAACACCAATTATAACGAAGTCCTGGATATTGGAACGGCTGTGCCTTTTGCCATAGGAGGATTCTCGGCACGCACCGTGCAAACCGTCGTTGCCGAGGGTAAGCCTGTAGGATTTATTCGTGCAGCTAAAGCCGTCTTAAATGAAGATAATAGTCTGAAGGAAGTTTTGCAACTGCAAGATTTGGGAAGTACAATACCGGCATTGTATGGAAATTTATCACTATCTGCAAACTATAAGAATTGGAGGCTTTTTGCCAGTGGAGACTATCAGATGGGAGCATCTGTACATTCGTTTGACAGACAGTTTAGGTTCTCGAAAGGTTTAAAGGATGAGGCGATACCTGAAAAGGCATTAGAAGGTATTGAGCAAAAAACAGCATGGCTCGACTTCACTAATTTCTTTGTTGAAAAAGCTGATTTTCTTAAAATAAGAAACGTTTCCCTGGCATACACATATTATCCTAAAAAGTATATCCAAACAGCCTGTTTTTCAATTAATGTATATAATCCGTTCACTTTCGCAGCATCGTCTGTTGACCCGGAAGCCCTATTGTCAGGAGCTCGTACCCAGGGAGCTGTTGCAACCGGAGGATTAAATTATTCTTCTTATTCATTGTCAAGGCAAATCATGGGTACAATAAGAGTTAATTTCTAATATAAACAACAAATATCATTGAAAATGAAAACAATTAAATTTTTCATCATAGCCGTTATTATGACCGGCATAACTGCATGTGAGCTATTGCAGCCGGACGATATCATAAACCCGAATGTGGATGAGGATGCTTTTTTACAGTCACCCAACGCCATGCAATCGTGGGTAAACGGTACGAATAAATCTTTTGCAGCATCAATAAGCTCATATATTGAACTCACTGAAATACTATCAGATAATTATTTTAATAATTACACACAAAGTAGCAAGGTTTTTGATATTCCCCGTATCCTGCACACGGACGTAGATGTCACAAATATGCAACGTTACATCGGAACTTTCCGGGAGATGGCAAATTATGGAATAAATACAGTAGCGAAAATCGACGCCAAAACAACAAACGAAGAATTATTCAATCTGTATTATATAAAAGGATATTCTTTTCTCCTGGCAGGCGAGTATTTTGTGGGCGTGCCTATCGAAGTGGGGGGCGAAGTGAAAGATTGGAAAGTAAACCTGAGAGAAGCCATTATAACATTGAATGAAGCACTTCTATACGCAGCTAATGACAGTGACAAGGCTTTCATCAATACCCTGATTGCCCGTGCATATCACAAACTTGGAGACAAAGCAAATGCTGCTTCTTTTGCAGGCATAGCCTTATCTCTATCCAGGGATTTTATAAAAAATGTAGAATTTGATGGAAAGAATGGAGCCAATAGCTCAATCCAGAGTTATGTGTATGGCACGAATTTTCAGCCATTACCCCGACTCGATTTCTTAGATCCGAAGTATTTCCAACTAACGGCCTTAGAACAGCGCCCTATCGCTATAGCAAAGGCTGAAGAACCTCATCTGATTTTGGTTGAAGCTTTTCTTGCCGACAAGGAACCTGAAGCTGCCCGACAGGAAATGAAAGATTTGCTGACTCTTGTGAAAAACCGTCCCGTACAAACAGGGATAAATGATCAGTTGGAGGGACGTTACAATGGTGGTTTCAAAGTATATCCGAATAGTTCAGCGTATCGGGTTGCAGCCTCTCCGACCGAACCGTTCCGCAGCAATCTGGTTTTAGACAGGCAAGATTCAAAGTTGATCGCTATCCCTTATGTATCCGGAACATCTGTTGATGAGGCAATGATTGATAATGCTTCCTCAACTGAAGACTTGTTGGAAATATTGTATCTGATGCGTCAGGAAATATTTTTTGCAGAGGGTCGCAGAGCATCTGATCTGGGAATCCGTTTGCCGGTATGTGAAATTGAAGCGGCAAACACTGCTTCTGCCTTCGGCTATATACAGGCACAAATACCTCCATTTATTCCTCTGGAACAAGGCATGGATGCTTTTGAAATGGATGAAGTGGCAAAAACTGTTGTTATAAAATACAATATGAACAAAGTGCTTGCAAGCAATAAATCTTCGGAATATGTTATCCCATTTTTTAATTAAAATAAGGTAAGAAGGATCATTTTACCACGCCTCCGTATCCTTTTCATTTCATAATTATATCCTCATTATGAATAGTTGGAGCACTAAAACTGTCATTAAGCACTTTGCCGAAACGGTATGTTATGTAAGGATGATCCGTACTTCAAAGGATTACCCCGGAGTAAGGGGCAATTGCGTCGTAGCCAGCGGATATGTTGCCCCTTGTACTATCCGCTATACATAGAGAAAAGGAAACCGTAGTTGGCAAGATCCGTAAACTCCAAAGACCGGAACTCTAAACAAGCTATCTTACTAATTCCCGCCACACAGAAAAGCATTTTCCCCTTGCTGCCCCGGCAGCAGACGGGAGGGAGGGCGCCGGGATCCGGAATGTGTTTTGCGGAGGAATGAAGCGTGTCGGAGAGGCGGCGGCATGGCGAAGGGCGTTGTTCACTGATTCGCAGGCACAGCGATAAAGTACCCGTTCTTTTTCAGGGTCGAACCGGCGACCAACTTCCGCAGTATGAAATTCTGCTTCGGCGACGGAACGGCAAAAATCGTCCGGCGCAGTGATGAATCCTTTGTCGATGAGCGCCGCCGGCATAATGTGACCGACAGCATCGCCCCCAGGCCGTCGTGCAGGTCGCGGGCTATGATTTCCCGTTCGTTTTTTTCCGCATCTAGCGCCGAACGCGCCGCTATGAGTTCTTTCTCCTGTTTCAGTTGGCGGATCTGCTGTTCTGCCGGTTTACGCTTTTGCGTAGCCGACCGGTGACGATAGAACAAAAGTCCCGTTCCCGGCAGAGAGGCCGTCAGGATGGCCATTCCCAGGACGGCATACAGCCTGCGTTCCGTTAAATTGTCGTACAGCGCGAGTCTGTTTTTTATATGAGTCGAATCGTATTCCATGGCTTTGCTTCCCGTCTCGCGGCTCAGTGCAAGGGACTGCTGCAAATATTCCGGCGATTCGGCATATTCCGCCCTGTCCATGCAGGCGTTCCCAGTTCGCAGTACGCTTTTCTTTGATGGAAGATATTGTCTGTCTGTTCCGCCAGGTCTTTCATTTGCTCAAAGTAATACCTCGCCTTATCCGGATTGTCGAGCATACGGTGCATCGATCCCGTATTTCCCGGTATGGAGATGTATTTTGCTTTGTTTTCAAGCTGTTCACTCAGCGGCAGGGCTTTGCTGTGCCGGCGCCGGCGGGAAATGAGGAGGATCAGCAGACGGACAGGATGTTTCATGGCGAAATGGTTTCAAAAATGTTCAGTCGATCAGTCCTTCCCTGCGGGCATTCGTCACAAGCTCCACGGGGCAGGAGGCCTTGAGCTTTACGTTCGGTTTCTTGCGAAACGACAGGACGGCAGATAGCCCGATGCGCCGCTTTTCAGCATCTGCATCACGCTCGAGTGCTCGCTGTGGCCGGTCAGCCAGACGATCTTCATCTGCGGATACCGTGCATGCATTTCGGTACAAAATACGATACCGTTGCCGTCGGGCATATTGATATCGAGCAGCAATACGTCGGGACAGGCGGAGGCCGGCGCCTTCCGACATTCGGACAGGGTGAAGGACGAACCCGTTACGCAGGCTATGCCGGAATCATTGAGTACCGGAATCAGCAACTCCACGACCATTGCATCGTCGTCGGTAATATGTATGTCTGTCATGATTCAAAAATAAATGCAAACCGCAGCGGATTTATCCCCGGATGTGGGGATAAAAAAGACGAAGGCCGGACGGCGTATACCGTCTCGTTCGATACCGGCGGCGGCATTCCGGTACCTTCCCCCCGGCAGGCAGAAGCAGGCGGTACGATAACAGCTCCCGCCGCCAATCCCGCTAAAACGGGCTATCAATTTTCCTTCCGGCATACGGAAGGAAGTACCTCCGCCCACGGTTTCCATACTCCCGTACATCATGATTTCACCCTGTATGCCCGGTGGCAGGAAGCAAACGCGGAAGAACCGGCCGAAGAACCTGTCCGCCAAACCGTGGCCGTATATGCGGCAGGATACGAAAGCAACGCAAACGGAACAGTCCTGAAAGTATGGAAAAACAGTCGGCCGCTATTCACCTATTTCACCGGCCACGAATCGGACACCGCCAAAGTATGGAAAACGGAGAAACACTCTACCGCTTCACCGACGGCGCCAAAAAATCCCGTGCCGAAGCCCTCGCGGTAGTGGAAGAGCAAGCAAGTCAGGAAAGAAAGCATATAAACAGCAGAGTATATCGCCTGTCCCGGCGACATTGAAACCACCCTTACATTTTCCCTTCAGGGAAACATTTTCCCCCTTGCCACCCAGGTGGCAAGCCCCACAGAAAAATATTTGACCCTTGCAACCCAAGTGGCAAGCCTCACGGAAAAATATTTCCCCCTTACCACCCAGATGGCAAGCCACACGGAAAAATATTTGACCCTTGCCACCCAGGTGGCAAGCCTCACGGAAAAATATTTGACCCTTGCAACCCAGGTGGCAAGCCCCACAGAAAAATATTTGACCCTTGCAACCCAGGCAGCAAGCCTCACGGAAAAATATTTGACCCTTGCAACCCAGATGGCAAGCCCCACAGAAAAATATTTACCCCTTGCCACCCAGGTGGCAAGCCTCACGGAAAAATATTTGACCTTTGCAACCCAGGTGGCAAGCCCCACAGAAAAATATTTGACCCTTGCCACCCAGGTGGCAAGCCTCACGGAAAAATATTTACCCCTTGCAACCCAGGTGGCAAGCCTCACGGAAAAATATTTGACCCTTGCAACCCAGGTGGCAAGCCCCACAGAAAAATATTTGACCCTTGCAACCCAGGTGGCAAGCCTCGCGGAAAAATATTTAACCCTTGCCACCCAGGTGGCAAGCCTCACGGAAAAATATTTGACCCTTGCAACCCAGGTGGCAAGCCCCATGGAAAAATATTTGACCCTTGTAACCCAGGTGGCAAGCCCCGCGGAAAAATATTTGACCCTTGCAACCCAGGTGGCAAGCCTCACGGAAAAATATTTGACCCTTGCCACCCAGGTGGCAAGCCTCACGGAAAAATATTTGACCCTTGCCACCCAGGTGGCAAGCCTCACGGAAAAATATTTACCCCTTGCAACCCAGGTGGCAAGCCTCACGGAAAAATATTTGACCCTTGCCACCCAGGTGGCAAGCCCAACGGAAAAGTTTTTTCTCTTTGCCGACCCGGAAGCAGGAGGGGCAGCGTATCGCCGGATATAATCGGGAGGGAAGGGGACGGGTGAAAATTTTAAAGAAATTTCGGACGCTTCGTAATGATCTAAATGAAATAGTATTACTTTTGAAACGGTATATTTCAAAAGTAAATGATGATACGGTTCATAAAGATAATGTGCTTCGCCGGAATCTGTTTGTGCTGCGGCGGAAACGGGTTCGCCCAAAGTCTGGAACAGGCGAAACGGCTCTATACGGCCGGAAAATACGCCGAGGCGAAACCGGCGTTCGAAAAACTGGTTAAACAGGCGCCCAACAATGCGTCCTACAATCACTGGTACGGCGTCTGCTGCTTCGAAACAAACGACCCGCAGACGGCGGAAGCCTACCTGAAGATGGCGGCAAACCGGCGCGTCCAGGAGTCTTACCGCTACCTGGGCGAACTCTATATGCAGGCCTATCGTTTTGATGAGGCTGCCGGGATGTACACGGAATACATTCATATCCTTGCCAAAAAGAATGAAGACGTGGAACCTTACCGGAAACGCCTGGAAGTGGCGGAGAAGGCGCAACGGATGGTGGAAAAAGTAGAGAACATCCGGATTATAGACAGTGTGGTGGTGGACAGAAACGATTTCCTCCAGGCATACGTCCTGAGCGGAGAGAGCGGAAGTCTTGTTTTGTTCAAAGACTTCTTTCAGACGGACGAGCCGGTGACGTCTACGGTATATATGAATGAAATAGGAGATAAGATATGCTATGCCCGACCCGCAGACGACGGAACGCATTACAGCCTTTTTACCCAGTCGAGGCTGTCGGACAAATGGGGCGATGAAAAACTGCTTCCGGCAACGGTCAACAGCAGCGAGGGCAACAACAACTACCCCTTTATCCTTACCGACGGCGTTACGGTGTATTACGCGTCCGAAGGGAACGGCTCCATCGGCGGATACGATTTGTTTGTCACCCGCTACAATATCAATACGGATACTTACCTTACGCCCGAACACCTGGGGATGCCCTACAACTCGTTTGCCAACGACTATATGCTGGTGATCGACGAGACGAAAGGCCTGGGATGGTTCGCCTCCGACAGAAATCAGCCGGACGACCGCGTGTGCGTCTATCTGTTTATCCCCGACGGGCAGCGGAGCCGCATCGAGGGCGAAGATATGGCCGTGAAACGCTCGCGGGCGCAGATTGCCTCGATAGCCGATACCCGGCAGCCGGAGGCCGACTATTCGGCGCTGGTTCGTCTGGCTCACACAAAAATGCCTTCAAAGAAAAAAGAGATACACAGGGATTTTGAACTGGTGATTCATAACCGGAAGGTCTACTACACCTGGGAGGACTTTAAAAGCCCCGAAGCCCGGAGTTTTTATGAAAAGCGGATGAGCCTGAAGGCACAGATAGACGCTTGCAGCAAGAAGCTGGATGAGCTGCGCCAGGCCTACGCACAAGGCAGCCGGGCGGCTAAAGAGCGGCTGAAGCCCGCCATACTTCAGGCCGAAGAACAGCTCTACACCCTGCTCGGACAGCCGGAGGCGCTGGAAAAAAAGGCACGCAATGCAGAGATCAGTCATTTGAAACTAACCCACTAAACAATACGGATACCATGATAATAGACATTACGGTAATTATTTTTTTGACGGGAATCGGCATAGCGCTGATTCTTCTGGAGATATTCCTCCTGCCGGGCATTACGGTGGCGGGAATAGGAGGAGCGGTTTTTGCCGCAGGCGGTATTATTTACGCCTATACGGTGGATCCTTCCGCCGGACACGCTACGCTGATTGTCTCCGTGGCAGTGTTCGGAGGCGCTTTCGCATGGCTGCTGCGTTCCGGTTCATTCCGGAAAGTGTCGCTCCATACAAATATCGACGCCCGGCTGACCTCGGCACGCGAACTGGACATCCATCCCGGCGACGAAGGAATTACCCTCTCGCGCCTGGCGCCCATCGGAAAAGCCCGCATCCGCGACATCGTGGTGGAAGCCAAGTCGACGGGCGAGTTCATCGACGAGCAGATTCCCGTCCGCGTGGTGCGCGTAGACGGATACAACGTACTGGTTGTGCAGACAGACAATACAATTCACTCTCAAAAACTATAAGTATATGGAACCAGCTTTTATTCCCCTGATGATGATGGGGGCAGCCCTTGTGCTGCTGATTATCTTTTTTCACTATGTGCCCTTTCTGCTTTGGATTTCAGCGAAAGTATCGGGCGTAAACATTTCGCTGATACAGTTGTTTCTGATGCGCATCCGTAAAGTACCCCCCGGAGTGATTACCCGTGCGATGATAGAAGCCCACAAGGCCGGGCTGAAGACCCTCACCCGCGACGATCTGGAGGCTCACTACCTGGCCGGCGGACACGTGGAAAGAGTCGTGCATGCCCTGGTATCGGCCTCCAAGGCAAACATTGATTTGTCGTTTCAGATGGGAACGGCCATCGACCTGGCAGGACGCGACGTATTTCAGGCCGTTCAGATGTCGGTAAACCCCAAGGTGATCGATACCCCTCCCGTGACGGCCGTAGCAAAAGACGGTATCCAGTTGATAGCAAAAGCCAGAGTCACGGTGCGCGCCAACATCAAGCAACTGGTAGGAGGAGCCGGCGAAGAAACCATCCTGGCACGCGTGGGCGAAGGGATAGTGTCCTCCATCGGTTCGTCCGAAAATCACAAATCGGTACTCGAAAATCCGGATTCCATCTCCAAGCTGGTGCTGCGAAAAGGACTGGATGCCGGAACCGCCTTCGAAATCCTCTCGATTGATATTGCCGACATCGACATCGGCAAGAATATCGGCGCAGCCCTGCAAATGGACCAGGCACAGGCCGACAAGAACATCGCCCAGGCAAAAGCCGAAGAACGCAGAGCAATGGCCGTGGCACAGGAACAGGAAATGAAGGCCAAAGCACAGGAAGCGCGAGCCAAAGTGATCGAAGCCGAAGCCGAAGTGCCCAAAGCCATGGCAGAAGCCTTCCGATCGGGCAATCTGGGTATCATGGACTACTACCGGATGAAAAACATCGAAGCCGACACCTCCATGCGCGAAAACATCGCAAAGCCGAACAACGGACCCTCCAAACCCATCAGGGACTGACCCGACAGACCATGAGAACCATCCCGCCTTCGGAATTAATCATCCACGAAGATGGAAGCATCTTCCATCTTCATCTGAAACCGGAACAGTTGGCCGACCGAATCATCCTGGTGGGCGACCCGGCGCGCGTCGACGCCGTGGCCGACCGTTTCGAACAGCGGGAATGCGAAGTATCCAACCGTGAGTTCCGCACCGTCACCGGCGCCTTCCGGGGCAAGCGGCTCACGGTGGTGTCGCACGGCATCGGGACAGACAACATCGACATTGTCCTGACCGAACTCGACGCCCTGGCCAATGTAGACTTTGCCTCCCGAACCGTGAAGCCCCGGCTCAGGCAGCTCACCCTGGTGCGCATCGGCACATCCGGAGGACTGCAGCCCTTTGTACCCGTCGGCGCTTACGTGGCAGCCGAAAAGTCGATAGGCTTCGACGGTGTACTCTATTTCTATGCCGGCAACGAAACGGTACGCGATACCGGCTTTGAAGCCGAACTGATGCGCAGCCTCCACTGGCAACTCCCCGGCATCGCCCCCTACGTGGTGGATGCCGACGCCTCGCTGACAGAACAGATTGCCGGAAGCGACATCCTCCGCGGCGTCACGATAGCCGCCAGCGGATTCTACGGCCCCCAAGGACGGGAGGTGCGCCTCGCGCCGGCCGACCCGGAGCTGAACCGAAAGATAGAGGCCTTCGAGTACCGGGGCCGGAAGATAACGAACTACGAAATGGAAAGCTCGGCGCTGGCCGGACTGTCCGCCCTGATGGGGCACCGCGCCCTCACCGTCTGCTGCATCATTGCCGGACGCGTAGACCACCGCATGAACACCTCCTACAAGGGTTCGCTGAACGGCCTGATCGACGCCGTGCTGGACAGAATCTGAACCCGAACCGCTTTACCGCTCATTCAATAAAACATGTCATGAAAACAATCCTTACTTTATGTATGACCCTCCTCCTGCTGTCGTGCGAATACGGACGGCAGACGGAAGAACCTCCGCAGACCTTCTCCTATCAGCCCGACTTCAAGACGCTGCGGATAGACTCCTCCCGGCTGGAACGGATAGACGTCCTCCTGCAGGAATATGTAGACCGGGGAATCCTTCCCCACGCCCTTACCTTTGTAGCCAAAGACGGGCAGGTAGTACACCACAAAGCCTTCGGATGGAGAAATGTAGAGAAACAGATCCCGCTGCAGAAAGACGACGTCTTCCGGATGTATTCCCAGACCAAGGCGATCACCACCGTAGCGCTGATGACCCTCTTCGAGCAGGGCAAGTTCCAGTTGGACGACCCCGTATCCCTGTACATTCCGGAGATGACCGACCGGGTATGGACAGGAAACCCGGAGACCGGCAACACCCAAACCCGCAAAGCGGCCTCGCCCGTACTGATTCGCCACGTGCTGAGCCATACGTCGGGCATCACCGGCCCCCGGACGCCTCCCGGCACGCCGCCGCCTGCCGCATACGAAACCCTGGAAGCCTACGTGAAAGACCTCGTGAAGGCGCCGCTGGCCTACGACCCCGGCGCCGGATGGAACTACCACCCTTCGTCGGACGTATGGGCTTACCTGGTGGAATACTTCTCCGGAAAGCCCCTGCAGGAATACGTGCAGGAGGCCGTACTTGAGCCCCTGGGCATTCAAGATATGGCCTACTATTACGAACCCGCTGCAGCCGAACGCTTCGTCACCATATACCGGGAGAACGGCGGGGCGCTCGAACCGGTTGAGATGTGGAGCGGACGCTTCCCCTTCGGCGACGACCGCCGCTATGCCGCCGGAGGCACCGGCCTGAACGGCACCATTGAAGGCTATGCCCGCTTCTGCCAGATGATAGCCAACGGAGGAACCTTCAACGGCCGGCGTATACTGGGACGCCGCACCGTCGAAATCATGTCCAAAGACCAGCTTCCGCATCCCGGCGCCGAGCCGGACGCCTTCCGCTTCGGCATAGGCTTTCAGATTTATCCCGGAGAGAGTCACCGGTGGGAAGCCGTCGACGGCGCCTCTCCGATGGTATCGCCCGGCGCCCTCTCATGGGGAGGCATGGCCAACACAGACTACGTAATCGACCCGAAAGAAGACCTTATCATCCTGCTCTACACCAACCGCCTGCCCGACACGAAAATCTGGGAGAAGTTCCTCAACACCGTCTACCAGGCACTGGAATAGAGAACAGTGAATAACTAAAAGAGAACAGTGAATAACGGCCGGCATTTCCGTTATTCACTGTTCTCTTTTTACTGCCTCACTAATCACTATTATTTTGTATGGGAAGTCCCGCCGGGATGTCATCCACATAACCTTAAGTGGTCAGTCCTTATGAAGCCATTATTTTATTGAATATCAATAAAATGGATGCAAAAAAGTTCTGTATTTTCAAGCGGTTATTGTAACTTTGTCGCATAAAAACCGGAAAATTATGTTAGGAAAATTACCTGTGGATGACCATCGCGAACTGTTTCGCACCCGATTGGCGGATTTGATTAATCCGG
>JAISMW010000015.1 GCA_031276545.1 Tannerellaceae bacterium | reverse complement strand
CTTCTGGCAATCCCTCGAAGCCCCCGACCTGACGGAAGCCCTCGAACAAGGCCGCCTGAAAGGCCGCCTCAAAGAAATAGCCTCCACCCTGAACGAAGAATCCAATCCGGTGATTCTGCCGGCGAAACAGAAACAACAGTGAACCGCGGTGAGCAGATAAATATTGGTATAATAAATCTGTGAATGCCGTATTAAAGGATGCAAAACAAACTTATGGCATTGATACCAAACAGGAAGACTTAAGATTAATAAATATTTTCATTCTATTTGAGCAGAATGAAGACGAATTATTTGGTCTGGAATTTAGGGTGGAATTTGGCGTAGAGCACGGTTGCGGACTAAAAATCAAAGGTAAAAAAGACCATTACAGGATTACTAAAACAGGAACAGGTGATGTCGCTTTTTGTTGACGAAACACAAAATCGAAAAACAGATGAGTATAGATGTAATGGCTGAAGATACACCTGCAATTATAAACCACTATTCACTGTCCACTGTCCGTTATTCACTATCCACCGTATCATTAATGTTTCGTAAAATGGGAACCTATTCTTTGCTGTAATTGTTTTACGGATAGGTACAGGAGGTATGGATATGAATAAAGGGACAGTAAATGCTTTTCGGAGGGGGATCTTCTTCTTGCTTGCGGCGGGACTGACGGCCTGTATGCCGGGGGATACGGAGGTGGTCGGTCTGCCCGTTGTGCCGAGTGAAGCGGCGCTGCACGGCTTCGAGGCAAAGTATGCCGAAGCGGAGGGGGTGAGTTGGGAGAAGGAGCAGGGGTTTTATGTAGCCCGCTTTATGCGGGGGACGGCGCCGGTCTGCGCCTGGTTCCGCGAGGATGGGGAGTGGTTCCTTTCCGAAGAAGCCTCGTCGTTCGACCGGCTCTGTCCCCGCGTAGTCCGGACGTTCCTCCGCAGCGCTTATGCCGGCTGGAAGGTGGAAGAGGTGACGTTGCTGGATCGCAGGGATATGGATACGGTGTACGGTATTTCTGCTGTTGATGACAAGCGGTCGGTTCATCTTCATTATTCCAAGTTTGGCGATTTTATAAAGGCTTCGGCCGGCGAAATGGCGGACGGGCACCGTCCTGTCGAGATTCCCCGGCCGATCAGCCGGACGCTGGATTCTCTTTTTGATTCTCCTCTGATTCTTGATTTATGGAGAAACGATTTGGCTATCAATATGGCCGTGCGCGACGACGGCGTCTGCAGCTTTGTGGCCTTCTCCTACGCCTACGACTGGATTTGTACCTTCCGGAATATTGCGAAAGCGGAGGTAAAGCCGGAGGTGTGGGACGCATTCCGCGCTTCGGCCTACGGGCATTTCCCGGTGGAACATTTCCGGGTATCGCAGAACGGGATGGGGCTGTCGTACCTGTTTTATTTCTCGGACGGGAAGGGGAAAAGGTATATACTGTATATAAAGGAGAACGGCGTGCCGGATTGCCTTGTGTCTTACTGAGCGGGCGGCCGGTTCAGAATTTCCGGATGTAGCCTATGGAATAGGTGTCGTAGAGGGAGTCTTTCATGCCGTGCGTGTAACGCAGGGAAAGGACGTTGCGGCGGTATTCAAGCTGCAGGCTGTTGCGCCAGAGGAGGGGTTGGTCGCCGTTGTGCTTGTATCCGGAGAATCCGGAGAGGTCGGAAGAGAGCGTAAGACGGCGCAGCGTGGCGGTGATTCCGGCGCCGTAGAGGATGGCGTCGTTTTGCCGGTGTACCATGTCGTTCGTCATCCAGCAGTAGAATCCGCTCATGGCCTGCACGCGCAGTCGATACATGCGGTCGCGGCTTTTCAGGATGTCTTTGCCCAGGGTAATGTCTATCCAATAGGTGGCGGCATCCGTAAAGCGTGCATCGCACAGACGGCCTCCGCTGGCTGTTTTCAGGTTCAGGCAGCACATAGCGTCTATCCATCGATCGCTTTGCAGCAACTGATAAAAGGCGCTTATCACCACGTCTCCGCTGCCGGATTCGTTCGGCGGAGATTCCAGCTCTGCGGCGTGGCGTTCGTCGCGGACTTCGGGCGTCATGCGGTACTGCTCCAGGGCTACGAAGCGGACTTCGATTCCTGCCCGTCCCTTTACGGCGGGGATCAGGGCGCGGAGATAGAGATTGCGGGTTTTGTCGCCGGTATACGCATGGTATTCTCCGCGCACTTCCACTTCAGCGTGCGAGGGCGCTTTCCCCGAACGGAGTTCCGGAATGGGGAAGGCGTTCGGGCCGAAATAGCGGGGAGCGTACACGAGAAGCAGCGTTTTGTCGCGCCAGTCGTCTTCGGCCCCGGCCATATTGCAGACAGGAAGCAGGGACGGGAGGGCTAAAGCAAGGATCAAACAGCGTATGTATCTCATCAAACAGGGCACGTCTCATAAATTAAGGGCGTAAAAGTATATAATCCAATTCGATTTACTACATTTGCCCGCAATGAATATTAATCTAATAATAAATGTATTCCTTATGAAACGTTCAATACGTACCCGATCTTTGTTACTGTTGGCCGCCGTCCTGATAGCCTTTGGCCTGTCGGCGCGCAAACCCATCAGGACGCTTATCATCACCGGCCAGAACAACCATAACTGGCAGGTGAGTCATCTGGTGATAAAAGATATTCTGGAAAACTCCGGACTGTTCACCGTCGATCTGATTGTTTCGCCCGACAAGGGGCAGGATATGTCGGGTTTTATCATCGACTTTACGCCCTACAGCCTCGTAGTGGTGGATTATAACGGCGACAGTTGGCCGCAGCAGACCATGACCCGCTTTGAAGAATATGCCCGAAGAGGAGGTGGCATCGTGATCTATCACGCCGCCGACAATTCGTTCCCCGACTGGGCGGAGTACAATAAAATCTGCGCCCTGGGCGGATGGGAAGGACGCGACGAAAACGCCGGCCCGTACGCCTACTGGCACGATGGGGAACTGATCAAAGACAGTTCGCCGGGAAGAGGTGGTTCGCACGGACGCCAACACGAGTACATGATGACCGCCCGCGACAGCGATCATCCCGTGATGAACGGATTGCCGAACCGCTGGGCTCATGCGCAGGATGAACTGTACGACCGCATGAGAGGACCTGCCAACGTCGCTTCCCTGCTATACACGGCCTATTCGGATACCGCTACGGGGGGATCGGGGCGCGAGGAGCCGCTTATCTTTACCGTAGACTACGGTAAGGCGCGCATTTTCCATACCATGATAGGGCATTGCGGCCCTTCGTACGACAAGAACCCCGCCATGCAGTGTACCGGTTTTCAGGTCACCCTGCTGCGCGGAGCGGAATGGGCGGCCACCGGCAAGGTGACGCAGGCGGTACCGAAAGACTTCCCCACTTCCACGTATATCACCTACCGTTACGATTATAAGGAGACCGGGAAATAGACCGGCAAAAGGGGGATTTTCCGAATATCTTCCGTGCGGCACATGTCAGGGGAATCAGACTGACATGCGCCGCTTGTTTTTAGAGAAACCTGTCGTTCGTAAGGCTTACAAAGGCTCCATTCCACATTCCCGGGGTTCCACTTTTTTTACAAAGTATCCGAATCATTTGGTTTGAATGTTTTGCAAGACTTACGGCGTATTCCCGATTCATTTTTGGAGAGAGCTTGTATAAACAGCTTTGAGGCTAAATATTTATTCGCATGAAAAATAATATAAAGCGGATCTACGTTATTGACAATGTATATAAATATCTATCTTTACCCGCTCAATTTATTCCGTTTAAGCAATACCGTGGAAAGAAAGGGCAAGATATAGTGTGTATCTTTCGTTTACACAATCATGTTTTGAGAAAAGAAAAAAATATATAGAATGACAAAATGGAATTTTCGAACCCCAACACAAGAAGAATTAAAGAACAGAGACAGCCTGGTTGCTGAACTGGGATGCAGTCCGGCCACCGGCCTTCTGCTTGTACAGAGAGGCGTGACAAGCGCCGGGGAAGCACAGAAGTTTTTCAACCCCAGCCTGGACGATCTGCATGATCCGTATCTGATGCCGGACATGGATCAAGCCGTGAAGCGACTGAACAAAGCCTTGGGCAACAAGGAAAAAATCCTGGTGTACGGAGATTACGATGTAGACGGCATCACCGCCGTTGCGCTGGTGTACAAGTATCTGCGCCCCTACTCTTCTGCGCTGGATTATTATATCCCGGACCGCTACGACGAAGGCTCCGGCGTGTCCGACAAAGGTATCCGCTATGCGGAGGAGAATGGCGTGAAACTGATTATCGTGCTGGACTGCGGCATCAAAGCCATCGACAAGATAGCCGATGCGAAACAGAAAGGTATTGATTTTATTGTATGCGACCATCACATGCCCGACGGGGAGCTGCCGGATGCGGTGGCCGTACTGGATGCCAAACGTCCGGACTCCCGGTATCCGTACGAACACCTTTCGGGCTGCGGAGTAGGCTTCAAATTGATGCAGGCCTTTGCCCTGAGCAACGGCTTTTCGTTTTCCGAGCTGGAGAAACTGCTGGATCTGACAGCCGTCAGCATCGCCTCCGACATTGTACCCATCACCGGCGAAAACCGTATCCTGGCCTGCTACGGACTGAAGCAACTCAACACCAATCCCAGCCTTGGGATGAAAGGAATTATAGACGTCTGCGGACTGTCGGGCAAGGAAATCACCATCAATGACATCGTCTTCAAAATAGGCCCCCGCATCAATGCTTCCGGACGAATGATGAACGGGAAAGGCAAAGAGGCGGTAGACCTGCTGCTGGCCAGAGACAGCGAAAGCGCCCGCGAAAAGAGCGAGAATATCAACCAGTACAACGACGAACGCCGCGAACTGGATAAAAAGATAACCGACGAGGCCAATGCCATTATCAATCGCTTCAGCAATATGGAAGACCGCAAAGCCATTGTGGTGTACGACCCCGGATGGGAAAAAGGCGTCATCGGGATTGTCGCTTCGCGCCTGACCGAGAAGTATTACCGCCCCGCAGTGGTGCTCACCCAATCGTCCGAACTGATTACCGGTTCGGCACGCTCGGTACAGGGATTCAATATCTATAAGGCCGTAGAAAACTGCCGCGATTTGCTGGAGAACTTCGGCGGACACGACTATGCGGTGGGTCTTTCGCTGAAACAGGAGAATCTGGAAGCCTTCACGGAACGCTTCCTGCATCTGGCCGCCGAAGAAATAGAACCCGAACAGATGATTCCCCAGCTCGACGTAGATATGATACTGGACTTGAAAGACATTACGCCCAAACTGGCCGGCGAGGTGAAGAAAATGAATCCCTTCGGCCCGGACAATCCTAAGCCGACATTCTGCAGCATGGGAGTGAGAGATTACGGTACAAGCAAACTGGTAGGCAAAGACAACGAACACATCCGGATGGAACTGGTGGACGACGGCATGAAAACGCCGGTTCATGCCATTGCCTTCGGTATGCACCAATACAACGAGTACATCAAGGCCATGAAACCTTTTAATATATGCTATACCGTGGAAGAAAATATCTACAACGGGAACACCCTGATCCAGCTTTTTATTAAAGACCTCAAATCCGACCATATCTGAAAAGCCGGTGGACATTTACCATACGATATTAGAGAAATACTGGGGATACACCGCCTTCCGTCCGCTGCAGGAAGACATCATCCGTTCGGTGGCGAGCGGAAAAGATACGCTGGGGCTGATGCCTACCGGAGGAGGCAAATCCATCACCTTCCAGGTGCCGGCGCTGGCCGTCGAGGGGATTTGTCTGGTGATCACTCCGCTCATTGCCTTAATGAAAGACCAGGTAGACAACCTGCGCAAGGCCGGTATCAAAGCCACCGCCGTGCATTCGGGCATGACGCGGCAGGATATCATCATACAGTTGGAAAACTGCATCTTCGGCGATTATAAATTCCTGTACGTTTCGCCCGAACGGCTGGGTACCGAACTGTTTCGGATGAAGCTGCAGGCCATGCACGTTTCTTTTCTGGTAGTGGACGAAAGCCATTGCATCTCGCAGTGGGGATACGATTTCCGCCCGGCCTACCTGTCGATAGCCGCGATTCGCGAACTGTTGCCGGACGTCCCCGTACTGGCGCTCACGGCGACAGCCACTCCGGATGTGGTACACGATATTCAGAAGAAACTGCTCTTCAGGGAAGAGAACGTGTACCGCAAAAGTTTTTTCAGAGCCAATCTTGCCTACGTAGTCCGCCATGCGGACGACAAGCTGAACGCCCTTATACAGATCCTCCGCAAAGTGAGTGGAAGCGCCATTGTGTATGCCCGCAACCGGGAACGTACAAAGTCGGTAGCGCTGGAACTTCAGCAGGCCGGCATATCTGCCGATTTTTTCCATGCCGGGCTGAACCGCGAAGAAAAAACGCTTCGCCAGAACCGCTGGAAAAACAATGAGTGCCGCGTGATGGTATCCACCAATGCCTTCGGTATGGGAATAGACAAGCCGGACGTGCGACTGGTGGTACACATTGACATGCCCGGTTCGCTGGAAGAATATTTCCAGGAAGCCGGACGTGCGGGACGCGACGAAAAAAAAGCATACGCCGTAGCCTTATGCAGCGGATCGGACAATGCCAAACTGAAGAAACGCCTGGCGGACGAGTATCCCGGCAAAGACTTTATCTTTCGCGTCTACGAAGCTTTGGGGAATTACTTCCAGATAGCGGTAGGGTACGGACAGGATTCGGTACACGACTTTTCGCTGGTAGGCTTTGCTTCCGTCTTCAATTTCTCCATCCTTCAGGCACATCATGCGCTGAAGATACTGGAACTGTCCGGCTATATCGAATATACGGAAGATATGGAAACTTCCTCCCGCCTGATGTTCACCGTAATGCGGGACGGTCTGTACAAATGCCTTCAGCAAGACAAACATACGGACAGTGTGGTACAGAACATTCTCCGTTCGTACACCGGTCTTTTTACAGACTATGCCTATATCAACGAAAACCTTATATCTTCCCGTTCCGGCATTCCCCGCCAGGAAGTGTACGACATCCTGAAGAGGCTGTCCAAATCCGGTATTGTGAGCTATATTCCCCATAAGAAGATGCCGCTCATCATTTATACCCGTGCAAGGGAAGACCAGAAATACCTTGCTATTCCCCGTTCGGCCTACGAAGAGCGGAAAAAACGCTTTGAATACCGTATTGCCCGCGTACTGGAATACATCGACGAAGAAAGGCTTTGCCGCAGCCGGATGCTCCTTCACTATTTCGGCGAGAAAAACACCAAAGACTGCAAATGTTGCGATGTATGCCTGAAGAAAAATGAATCGGGACTCGGCAATGCCGAGTTTAACGCCATCAAAGAAGCCCTGCTGGAGGTGCTGACCACCGAACCCTGCTCCGTAAGGCCGCTCACGGAATTTCTCCCTTTCCCTACGGACAGAAGCATCCTGGTGATCCGTTTCCTGGCCGAACACGACGCGCGCTTCATCCTGAAAGACGGACACCTCAGCCTGGCAAAAGATACGGAAGAAACTCCTAAAGCAGACGGTGCATGATCCCTCCGTGGAGGCGGTAGAGGTATATCTTGTCTCCGGTCGATACGCGTTCCGTTATGCCGGAGCGCCGGATTTGCTCCGGGGTGAAAGGAGAGGAAAGAAGCGTACCTTCTGGAACCGGCACTAAAAGACCGTCATAAAATTCGGTAGATGCCGTTTCGCCCTGCAGCGGATATATACCCAAAAAGATACCTTCTTCCGTCAGTTCCATATAGCTCAAAGGATACAGTTGCTTCCAAAAGATAGAATGAGAAGCTATTTTGCGCATAGAAAACAGTCAGCGGATGGAATCGGCAGGCTGTTCCGGAGGGGTCGAGCCGGTTGAGCCGTAGTTATACCTTATCAACTGCAGGTTGTCGATGTATATCTTATAGTAGTTGCTTTCCGCATTATCCATCCGGATATATCCGTACACGCGCTTGGTTCGCATGGTGGCCGGTGTTCTCAGCATAATTTCCCGAGACCCTTCGTTCTTTATCGTTTCATTTACTACGAGTGTCGTATCCGTCAATTCTGCGGCTATCCGTATTTCCGGCGTATTGCGCATCTGCGGGGAGATTCCCCATACGCGCAGGCTTAACACGAAGATACTCCCCGGCAAATATTCCCTTTCCGGCTTAATCTCGAATACCGTGCCGTTAAACAGCGCGTCGGGCCGGAGCGTGAGGTAATCGCGGCGCGGCCATATATTGGCGGAATCCTGATTGACGGATGGTGCGGCGCTTGCCTGCACATCGCCCAGCTCCCTGATTTGTTTGTTTATATCATCAATGGCCAAATCATAGATCGGTATCAGCACGTCCAGATTTTTGCCGTACCACACCAACGAACTGTCATAGACGGCTTGTGTGATTTTATGTTTCCGAAACACAGACTGGAATAAAGCAGCCCTGCGGGCGCTGTCCGGATAGTTTTGATAGTTTGCATTGATCATGCTTTCGGCCAGTTGCATATCTATCAGGACTTCTTTCATCTTTCTTTCAGGCAGGATGCCTCCGGGTACTTTACTGCACGACGGACATGCCGCTAAAAGCAGTAAAACAAAGGGACTGTATTTATACAGTTTTCTTAGCATGTTTCTCTTTTTCTTCCTCTCCGTTTTCCTCTTCTTTGGAAAGGCTTTTCGATAACGTATGCCGATAGCAGATGAACAGGATAAACACGCCTACACAAATGGTTGAATCGGCCAGGTTGAAGATGGGACGGAAAAAGATAAAGTCCTGTCCTCCCCAAAAAGGAATCCATTCCGGCAGAACCGTATCAATGAGCGGGAAATAGAACATATCCACTACCTTGCCGTGCAGCCAGTCGGCATATCCTCCTCCTTCGGGCATAAAAGTGGCCACCTGTCCGGCGCTGTGGTCAAACAGGACGCCGTAAAAAACGGAATCGACGATGTTGCCTATCGCTCCGGCAAATATCAGCGCAATGCAGGCGATGTAGCCGAACTTGTAGTTGTCGCGTATGATTTTATAAAGATAATAAGCGAAAAAGATGACCACTATGATTCTAAACAGCGTCAGAAACAGTTTCCCGATGATTTCAATACCGAAAGCCATACCGGGATTTTCGGTGAAGTAAATATAAAACCAGGAGGTTATCTCGATGCTTTCATGCAGTTGCATGTGAGTCTTGATCCAGATCTTCAGTACCTGGTCAAGAACGAGGAGCAGCATGATAATCATTACTGCTCCCAAACCTTTTTGGGAGGATTTCATTTATTTGTTTCCTCCCTGTTTAGCTTCTATACTCAGTGTGGCATGAGGAACGGCGCGAAGCCTTTCTTTGGGAATCAGTTTTCCCGTTTCGCGGCAAATCCCGTAGGTCTTGTTTTCGATACGGATCAGCGCGGCCTGCAGATTCTGTATAAACTTCATCTGACGCTGTGCCAAACGTCCTGCTTCTTCCTTGGATAAGGTGGCGGCGCCTTCTTCCAGCACTTTAAATGTGGGAGAGGTATCCGATACGTCGTTCCCGTCGGAGTTTGTGATTCCCGACCGCAACAGATCGTAGTCTTTTTTGGCCATTTCCAGCTTCTCCAATATAATGACGCGAAACTCTTCGAGTTCGGCATCCGAATATCTTGTTTTCTCTGCCATAGTTCGTTTTTATTATTTTATACTGTTGTTTGATTTATCATACTTTATTGATGCGGATGGATACATTGAAATCTTCAAAATCCAGATTCGCCGGTTCGCTCAGTATATCCACCAGCTTCAGCGAGACGGCCAGTACCTGGTTCATAATGTATTCCCTGTGCGCACAAATCGCTTCATCCATTTCATTCGACGACAGGATATGTATCTTTATCTTATCCGTAATATCGTAGCCGTTGCTTTTACGCAGATTCTGGATGCGGTTCACCAGTTCGCGTGCCAGGCCTTCTTTGCGAAGCTCTTCGGTCAGGGTGATGTCCAGCGCCACGGTCAGCCTTCCTTCGTTTGCCACGAGCCAGCCGGGGATATCTTCGGAGATGATTTCCACGTCGGACTGCTCCACAACGGCTTCCTGTCCTTCTATATGGAACGTGAAGCGGCCGGCTTCCTCGAAGGTACGGATGTCGTCCACGCTCATGCCCTGTATGGCGGCGGCTAACGGCTTCATGATTTTACCGTATCGCGGGCCGAGCTTTTTGAAGTCGGGTTTTACTTTCCGTACCAGAATCCCGTCCGAGTTGTGCGTAAAACGCATTTCTTTTACATTGACTTCACTCAGGATTAGGTTGTTTACCGCTTCGATCTGTTCCTGCTGTCCGGCATCGGCCACCGGGATCAGGATGGTTTGCAGCGGCTGGCGAACTTTGATGTTCACCTTCCGGCGAAGCGCCAGTACCATCGACGAGATGTCCTGCGCCAGCTTCATCCGTTCTTCCAGGTTTGTGTCTATCAGTTCTTCTCTGCATACGGGGAAGTCGGACAGGTGAACGGATTCCACCTTTTCGCGCCCCGTGACGGCTATTAAGTCGCAGAATAAACGGTCGGCATAGAACGGGGCTATCGGCGCCATCAGCTTGGCCACCGTTTCCAGACAGGTGTACAGGGTCTGATAGGCCGACAGTTTGTCGGCAGTCATTCCTCCGCCCCAGAACCGGCGGCGGTTCAGGCGGACGTACCAGTTGCTCAGGTTGTCGTTCGCAAACTCGGAGATGGCGCGCCCGGCGCGTGTCGGCTCATAGTTTTCGTAATAGCTGTCGGTATCCTTTATCAGGCTGTTCAGCAGGGAGAGTATCCAGCGGTCTATTTCCGGACGTTCGTCCCGGGCGATTTCCGGCTGCGAAAAGTCGAACCCGTCTACGTTGGCGTAGAGCGCGAAGAAGGAGTAGGTGTTGTACAGCGTGCCGAAAAACTTCCGCCGCACTTCCTCCAGTCCTTCTATATCGAATTTAAGATTGTCCCAGGGCGACGCGTTCGTTATCATGTACCAGCGCAGCGGGTCGGAGCCGTATTGCCGGATGGTTTCAAACGGATCGACGGCATTGCCCAGGCGTTTCGACATCTTGTTGCCGTTCCTGTCCAGCACCAGCCCGTTGGAAACAACGGTCTTGAACGAAACGCTGTCGAATACCATTCCGGCAATGGCGTGCAGCGTGAAGAACCAGCCCCGCGTCTGGTCGACCCCTTCGGCTATGAAGTCGGCAGGATAGACCTCCCGGTTGTCGAAAGCGTCTTTGTTTTCAAACGGGTAATGTATCTGCGCATAGGGCATGGCGCCGGAATCGAACCAGACGTCAATCAAATCGGCCTCCCGCTTCATCGGTTTTCCCTTGGAAGATACCAGGATAATGTCGTCCACGTAGGGGCGGTGCAGGTCTATCCTGCCGTAATTCTCTTCCGTATATACGCCGGGCAGGAAGTGTTTGCAGGGATTGGATTCCATCAGCCCGGCTTTCACGGACTTTTCTATTTCTCCGTACAGCTCTTCCACGGAGCCGATGCACCGTTCTTCGTCTCCGTCTTCCGTGCGCCAGATGGGAAGGGGAGTTCCCCAGTAACGGCTGCGGCTCAGGTTCCAGTCCTGCAGGTTTTCCAGCCATTTGCCGAAGCGTCCGCTTCCGGTGCTCTGCGGTTTCCAGCAGATGGTACTGTTCAGTTCCATCAGGCGTTCCCTGTAAGCCGTGGTGCGGATAAACCAGCTATCGAGCGGATAATACAGCACCGGTTTGTCCGTGCGCCAGCAATGCGGATAGCTGTGTACATACTTTTCGATGCGGAAGGCTCTGTTTTGCACTTTCAGCATCATACATATACTTATATCCAGTGTTTCGTCTTTGTCCGACAGGTTTGCGTCGTATTCGTTCTTCACGTACCTTCCGGCGAAGGGGTCGTAATCGGTGGCGTTCATCTTTTCCTGCACGAACTCCGGGTCGAGGTCTTCCAGCAGGAAGTATTTCCCCGTCAGGTCTACCATCGGGCGGAGATTGCCTTCCCGGTCGGTCAGCATCAGGGGCGGCACGCCGTTGGCTTTGCCCGCCCGGTCGTCGTCTGCGCCGAAGGTGGGGGCTATGTGTACAATGCCGGTGCCGTCTTCCGTGGTGACGAAGTCGCCCGCTATCACCCTGAATGCTCCTTCTCCGGGATTTACCCAGGGTATGAGCTGTTCGTAAGTCATCCCCACCAGCTCGGCGCCTGTCCATTCGGCTACCGTTTGCCAGGGAATCAGCTTATCCCCCTGTTTGTAAGTGTCCGGGGAGAGTCCTTCCGCTTTCGGATTAAAGTAAGCCGGGATTAAATCCTTAGCCAGTACGGCTGTGATGGGCATCCCGGTATATGGATTGAACGACTGCACGGCGGCGTAGCGTATGGCGGCGCCTACGCAGAGGGCTGTATTCGAGGGAAGCGTCCACGGCGTAGTAGTCCATGCCAGGAAGAAAGCCTCGCCGTGAAGCGTCATTTCCGGTTTGGGCGCCAGTATTTTAAACTGGGCGGTGCAGGTCGTGTCCTTCACGTCGCGATAGGTTCCCGGCTGGTTCAGTTCGTGCGTACTCAGTCCTGTTCCTGCGGCCGGCGAATAGGGTTGGATGGTATATCCCTTGTATAGCAATCCCTTTTTGTATAATTCCTTCAGCAGGAACCAGAGTGTTTCTATGTAGCGGTTGTCGCAGGTGACGTAGGGATCGTTCATATCCACCCAGTAGCCCATAAGGCCGGTCAGTTCTTCCCATTCTCCGGTATATTTCATGACCGCTTTGCGGCAGGCGGCGTTATAGTCTGCCACGGAGATTTTCCTTCCGATGTCTTCCTTCGTTATGCCCAGGTCTTTCTCCACGCCCAGTTCTACGGGAAGGCCGTGCGTATCCCATCCGGCCTTGCGTTTCACATGGAATCCTTTCATGGTTTTGTATCGGCAGAAAATATCCTTTATCGAACGGCCAATCACGTGATGGATACCGGGCATTCCATTGGCCGAAGGCGGTCCTTCGTAAAACACAAAAGAAGGTTTTCCCTCCCGCATATCCAGGCTTTTGCGGAAGATATCCCCTTCCTTCCATTTCTCCAGTATCTCCCGGTTAACATCCGGCAAATCCAACTTTGTATATTCAGAAAATCTCTTATTCATAACAACTTTTTATCTATATTCAGAAAAAAATTGCACAAAGATAATTGTTTTATTCAGAATCAAAGGATCCCGTGCCGCGAATAGAACAGGGAACCGGGTTTTCGCCGGCCGGCGGAAATGGTGACCCTGCAAACGGCAGGATCCCGTCTTGATACTGCGGTATTTTTCCGGACTTTCCTTGCTATCAGTCCGCATTACCCTTTCCGTCATATTCGTATACCACCGGAGTGGCTTCTTCGAGGCTGCCGTACCAGTTGTATTCATTCCAAACCGTTTGGATCCTGAGCCGGACAGACCGGACGCTGTACAACTACAGGTGGCAATGAACTGGATCAGGACAACCGGCATCAGTTTAAAACCCTCGATCTGGCTACCGGCAGCCTGACAGGGAACTACCTGGAAATAGATTCCGCAAAGGCTAAATTTCTGCATATTCATTCCGCCAATCACTTCAGCCGGGCGTTCGGCAGCGAAAACGGAGTGTATTTCTTTATGATGTTTGAAGACGTGATCCATCAATGGACTAACGATAAACTGAGGCCTGCTTTCCGTGTGAATATCAATCAGAGGAATATTCCGCCGTCGTTCTACCGGAATGACTATGCGGATGTATCGGTTTTTTTCCAGGCGCTGTTCAGGGAGAATTATGCCTACGGCACCGGTTTGTTCCTCGACTACGGGAAGGACTTCCTGTATGCCTATTTTTATGGCGGCGAATGTCATTTTGCGCTTATCTCCGGAGAAAGCCGCGAAGCGACGCTCGACTTCAAAAGCATCCGGGAAGACGTCGCCCTGTCGGGCTATCCGATCAATCTGACGAAACAGAGCTATTTCATCCAGGACAATAACGAACTGATCCTTCCTCTTATTCCGGCGGATATTATCGACTAT
>JAISMW010000010.1 GCA_031276545.1 Tannerellaceae bacterium | reverse complement strand
GGCGATGGCTATGCCGTGATTGCCACAGAACCCCGTACCATAATCTGCGAAAAAACGCGCAGCACAATCCCCGGACCCGTTCCGGGGAAGTAGTCGCTGATACGTCACTCGTATCAACGTTAATACGTCACTCGTATCAACGCTAATACGTCACTCGTATCAACGCTAATACGTCACTCGTATCAACGCTGATACGTCACTCGTATCAACGTTAATACGTCACTCGTATCAACGCTAATACTCGACCCTTAGCAAAACCAACCTAAACTTTCGCTACATTCGCCCCCTGTTAATACAACCGGATGAACAGACTTTCCGTATGAGTACAATGATGAAACGCTACCGGGATTTCGGAAGTTTCCTGCGTGAAACATTTCCCTTCAAGGTGCAAAAAATATCCGTCCATGCAGGCTTCACCTGTCCCAACAGGGACGGCTCGAAAGGATGGGGCGGATGCACTTACTGCAACAACCAAACCTTCAGCCCCGCCTACTGCCATACGCATCAAACGGTAGGGGAGCAGTTGACGGCCGGCATCCGCTTCTTCGCCCGCAAATATCCCGAAATGAAATACCTCGCCTACTTCCAGGCCTACACCGGCACCTACGCCGCCACCGACCGCCTCATCCGCCAGTACGAAGAAGCCCTGGCCGTCCCCGGAGTAAGCGGGCTGATCGTGGGCACCCGTCCGGACTGTATGCCGGAGGAACTGCTCGACTACTTTGCCGATCTTTCGCGTAAGAAATTCCTACTCATTGAATATGGCCTGGAAAGTACCCTCGATGCAACGCTTCGGCACATCAACCGTGGACATACGCAAGCCGAATCGGAAGACGCCATACGCCGCACGGCAGCCAGAGGCATCCCTGTCGGCGCACACCTCATCCTGGGGCTTCCGGGCGAAAGCCGGGACGACATGCTCGGTCATGCCGCCACCCTGTCCGACCTTCCCCTGACCGCCCTCAAGCTGCACCAGTTGCAACTGATACGGCATACGCGCATGGCCGGAGAGTATGCCGAATGTCCCGAACGCTTTCATCTGCCCGACATAGACGAATACATCGACCTGGCGATCGACTTCCTGGAACGCCTGAACCCGGCCATCGCCGTGGAACGCTTCGTCTCTCAATCGCCCAAAGAACTGCTGATAGCGCCGGACTGGGGGCTGAAAAACCATGCCGTCACCGCGAAAGTACATGCCCGCATGACCGAACGCAATGCCCGACAGGGAAGATTGTACGCGGCGAACCGGCAACCCGGAACGATTATTTAATAAAAATCATAATGGAAATAAGCGCTTACTCCCCCCTGCGGAGACAGGTAGCGAGGAGGTACGAAGATTACTTCTCTGCTACAATGAATACATTTTTTCCAAAGAAATGATGGAAGAAGCAATCTCCGGCGGAACTTAAGGGAAAGAGGAATCTATCATAGAACATCAAACTCTTTTCGTGGATATCCCCCGTTTTTCTGTTGATCAGTTTGTACAGGAGTGCTACAAAGAACCCGATGCAGTCTGCATATCTCGCACTGCTCACGGGCTTCAAGCCGGCGGATTCGATGATTTCCGTCAGTTGTTTTTTCCGGTATCTCCGGTAATGCCCCACTTTTCTATCCATGCTGGAGTAGAGCAGATTGAAGGCGGGTACATAAATCAGCAGCCTGCCTCCTTTTTTTAATTTCCCGGCCCATTCCGACAGGGCTTCCCTGTCCTTTTCAATATGTTCCAGTACATTCAGGGCGTACATGAAATGAAAGCTTCCGTCGGCAATCCCGTCAAGAGAGGTGTTTACCGTAAATCCTTTCCGTTCCAACAATTGAGCCTGCTGCAGATCGGGTTCCAGGCAATGCACCTCGAAGCCCTTTGCCCGAATCGCTTCGGCAAAAGAGCCAATGCCTGCTCCTATATCCAGTATTTTATCGGAAGCCGAACGGGGCTGTCCGGTGATAAGTGAAATAAGAAATGCGTTATAGTGTATGGCTTTTTGCATCACTTCGAGATTGTCCGTACCGGTATATTCAAATTCCATAAGCTGTTTTTTTATTAAGAAATGCGGTGACGCAAAAGTACGACAATGCGTTCGGAAATAAAAGGCTTTTCACGCCTCCACGAGCCGGAAGATACGGAAAAACAAATGCTCATGTCCCGGCAGGTGAACCGTGGAGCATGAGCATTTTATATTAAAAGAGCATGAATGTCTATTCGTTTCCGGACATTTTTTCTTTCAGGGCGACCAGTTCTTCGATATCTCCCAAAGTCGTCTTTTCTACGGTAGGCATCGGAACGTCTTCTTCTTTTTTGCTTCGTCTGCTTTTCTTTTCGCCGGTAGCGGCAGCGGCTTCTTTTCGGGCGTTCTTTTGCTCGTCTTCGTGGATGCGGCTATGCGAAAGGATGATGCGCTTGGTTTCCTTGTTGAATTCAATTACCTTAAACTGCAATCTTTCCTCTACGGCAGCCTGCGAACCGTCTTCTTTCACCAGGTGCTTGGGAGTGGCAAAGCCTTCTACGCCATAAGGCAAAGAGATTACGGCGCCTTTATCCAGTACTTCTATAATCGTCCCTTCGTGGATAGAGTTGACGGTAAAGATGGTTTCGAATACATCCCAGGGATTTTCTTCCAACTGCTTGTGACCTAAGCTAAGGCGGCGGTTTTCCTTGTCGATTTCCAGTACCTGAACTTCAATCTCGGCGCCAATCTGCGTAAATTCGCTGGGGTGCTTGATTTTCTTGGTCCAGGAGAGGTCGGATATGTGGATAAGTCCATCCACCCCTTCTTCTATTTCAACGAATACGCCGAAGTTGGTGAAATTACGCACTCTGGCCTTGTGTTCCGATCCTATGGGGAAACGGGATTCTATATCTTCCCAGGGGTCTGACTTCAATTGTTTGATGCCGAGCGACATTTTGCGTTCGTCGCGGTCGAGGGTCAGAATCACGGCTTCGACGTCGTCGCCTACCTTCATGAAGTCCTGTGCGCTGCGCAGATGCTGTGTCCACGACATTTCCGATACGTGAATGAGACCTTCCACGCCCGGAGCGATTTCGATAAAGGCGCCGTAATCGGCCATCACTACGACTTTTCCTTTGACGTGGTCGCCTACTTTCAAATCCTGGTCTAAGGCATCCCACGGATGCGGCGTCAGTTGTTTCAACCCCAGTGCGATGCGCCTCTTTTCGTCGTCGAAATCGAGGATAACTACATTGATTTTCTGGTCTAACTGTACGATTTCTTCGGGGTGTGACACGCGTCCCCAGGAGAGGTCGGTGATGTGGATAAGTCCGTCCACTCCACCCAGGTCGATAAAGACGCCATACGAAGTGATGTTCTTGACGGTACCTTCCAGTACCTGCCCTTTTTCCAGTTTGGAAATGATTTCTTTTTTCTGCTGTTCCAGTTCAGCTTCGATAAGAGCTTTGTGGGATACCACCACGTTCTTAAATTCTTCGCTGATCTTCACAATCTTAAATTCCATCGTCTTATTTACAAACACATCGTAATCGCGGATAGGTTTCACATCAATCTGCGAACCGGGCAAAAAGGCTTCGATACCGAATACATCCACAATCATACCGCCTTTGGTGCGGCACTTGATAAAGCCTTTGATGATTTCGTCTTTTTCCTTTGCTTCGTTTACGCGATCCCAGGAACGCGTAGCGCGTGCTTTCTTGTGAGAGAGGATGAGCTGTCCTTTTTTGTCTTCCTGACTTTCGATATAGACTTCTACTTCGTCGCCTACTTTCAAGTCGGGATTATACCGAAATTCAGACATGGCCACTACGCCGTCTGATTTGAAACCGATGTTTACCACCACCTCACGCTTGTTCATGGCCGTAACGGTTCCGAGGACTACTTCTTTGTCCTTTACGGTATTCAAAGTTTCGTCGTACGTTTTCACAAGGCTTTCCTTGTTTTCTTTGCCGTACGAATCTCCTTGTTCGTACGAATCCCAGTTAAAATCTTCAACCGGCTGGATGTTTTTTAAATTTTCCATCGTTTAAATTGTTAATACTAAAGTTTGTTTAATTACTGAATTAGACATTATGTTGTTGTCTCCAAAAAGCGTAGCAAAGGTATGTTTTTTTTCTGATTATCTTCACAAAATCTGCAAGGCTATCATCGCACAGGCTTCCGCATCCGCCAAAGCATGATGGTGGTTTGTCAGGTCATAACCGCAATGCATCGCAACGGTTTGAAGCTGATGGTTGGGCAAAGTTTTTCCGAAAATTCTCCGCGAGGCCCGGCAAGTGCAGTGAAACTCGTAACCGGGATACTCCATTTGGTAGGTTTTCATCACAGCTTTCAGGCAATTCTCGTCGAAAGGGCTATTGTGCGCCACAAGCGGCAATCCGGCAATCTTCGGCGCAATGTCCACCCACACATCGGGAAACAGGGGAGAATGTGCCGTATCTTTGGCCGTCAGTCCGTGTACCTGAGTGTTCCACCACGAATACCATTCCGGTTCGGGACGGACAAGTCGGTAAATCTTTTCCCTAATCTCGCCACCACGCACGATTACGACACCTGCACTGCAAATACTTGTGCGAATCCCGTTTGCCGTTTCAAAATCTATCGCTGCAAAATCTTTCATATTATTCCACATCTATCTTTAAACAATAAAAACAGTTCATTTCTCAATATCAATATACCCTTACCCGTTTTCAGGCCTGCAAATTTAATTATACTTCGCGCAGCTAACTCTCAATATTTATGAAACTCCTCCGGTATGCGATGAAAAACTGTCCCTTCCACGAGCACGTTACACCGGAGCCACTGCCGAACTCTCTCTCTAACCGGCTACGTAATGGATAAATAAAGGGGATTTACTATTCACCATTATGATTCATACTTCTGATTTTTTTCAGAATCTCTATTTAATTAATTAACTCATGTTACGCAAGTTCATGATACTTGATACTTGACAACTGTGATCCGAGCGACTTTGTTCACTTTCGCGGGGCGAATCGGCGAATCGGGGTTTCAAAAGATTTTTGCTGACAGTGAACAACCGTATTTGACAAACGGAGTAAAAAGGATAGAGAGAGGCTGCCCCCCGTTAAGGAAGCAGCCTCTCTCCATTTTTTAGCTGTTCCCCGCCCTCCCCTGCCGTTCGTTCCCCGTCCGGCAGGAGGTCGCCGCGTAGCGAAAGGGGGTGGTCCGGAGGCGCTGGGAGGTACCCGCCGACGCATCCCGGTTCCCCCCTCATTCATTCGGGTTCTTCTCGCCCTGATTGCGTTTACTTGCCTTCCGATAATGATTGTAAATGTAGCAATAAGTAA
>JAISMW010000005.1 GCA_031276545.1 Tannerellaceae bacterium | reverse complement strand
CTGGTTTGACAATTACAGGAGACTGTGTCGAAACTATGAATTTACATTTGATTCGGCGGAGGAAATGGTCAAAATAGCATCTATAAGATTATTGCTGAATAAAATTTAAACAGGCTCTAATACATATAATTTATTTGCTACTTTTGCGTATTGATAAAGAAAGAATAGTGAAAAATGAGCACAAATAAAGATTCTATATATGAACGCAATACGATTGAATTTGTAACTGTTGCACTGGAATATTGCTCTTTTGTAGAGACCGCAAAGGGATATTCTCTGTTTGAATTTGTGGATAAAGCTACCAAAATATTGCCTTTATTGTATTTGAAAGCTAACATGCTCTCTGAAGTTTCATCGGATGACGATGGAGAATTGGAATTTGTAATCACAGAAGACATGTACGAAACCGTACGCACAAGTATAGCCGATTTGTTGGGCACACACGATTCCTATCTGGAAACTTTTCATCCTGAGATGCCCTATAGTGATACTCCCGTTATCGCATTTGTCTCGGAAAATCTGGCGGATATTTATCAGGATACAGGCAATTTTTTAGCACTGTTTCGTGATGGATATGAAGACGTCATGAGGGAGGCAATCCATTTATGCAGGGCTAATTTTCAGGCATATTGGGGGCAGCGGTTGCTAAACGCTTTGAAAGCGCTTCACGCCGTACGCTACAGTGAGGATGAAAGTATTGAAACGCAAAAAACAGAATGATAAAATACACGAATACAATAACGAAAGACGAAATGTCCCTTCTGCCGATAGAAGAATACAAGGGCCGGATTATTGTTGTAGATCAAAAGAAAGACGTCAATCTTGCTGTAGAACATTTATCCAAACAATCGAAAGTAGGCTTTGATACGGAAACCCGTCCCAGCTTTAAAAAAGGGCAACGCTTTAAAATCGCATTAATTCAAATAGCCACCGAAGAAATCTGTTTCCTTTTCAGACTGAACAAAATCGGAATACCGAAAGCGTTAGAAAGTTTTTTGTCGAATCAGTCCATCCTCAAAATAGGCCTCTCCCTGCGCGACGACTTCGGCGCTATCCGCAAACGAACCAATATAGAACCGGCCAATTTCCTTGATCTGCAGGATTACGTAGGTCGATTCGGCATTGAAGATGCCAGCCTGCAAAAAATATATGCAATCCTGTTCAACAAGAAAATATCAAAAGGCCAGCGACTGACCAATTGGGAGGCCGAGATGCTGTCCGAATCGCAAAAAAAATATGCAGCCCTGGATGCATGGGCTTGCCTTGTGATATACAATATACTGACAAATCAGGAATAGAATGAATTACTGCAGTGTTGTGCTAAAACCCGGCAAAGAAGAATCCCTTCTGCGCTTCCATCCCTGGATATTCTCCGGAGCCATTCAGACGGTTGAAGGAACGCCCGAAGAAGGCGACGTCGTAGCAGTCTATACCGCAAACCGCCGGTTCCTGGCTGTCGGACACTATCAAATAGGAAGCATTGCCATACGGGTGCTGTCTTTTGATCAAACGATTATAGACGAAGCCTTTTGGCTGGAACGTATCCGTACGGCCTATGCGTTGCGTCTCTCGCTGGGTTTGGCCGGATCAGACCGCAACAATACGTACCGGCTGGTGCACGGAGAAGGAGACAACCTGCCGGGACTGGTCATAGATATATATGCCCGCACCGCCGTCATGCAGGCCCATTCCGCAGGAATGCACCACGCCAGACATCAAATCACGGAGGTTTTGAAAACCGTAATGGGCGACTCCCTGCATACGGTATACTATAAATCGGAAACAACGCTGCCTTTTAAAGCGCATCTGACTGGCGGAGACGGCTGTCTCTATGGAGGAGAAATAGAAGAAACAGCCGTAGAGAACGGATTGAAATTCTGTGTAGACTGGCAAAAGGGACAAAAGACAGGCTTCTTCATCGACCAGCGCGACAGCCGTTCCCTGCTGGAATCATACGCAAAAGGCCGTTCGGTGCTCAATATGTTCTGCTATACCGGCGGATTCTCCTTCTATGCGATGAGGGGAAATGCCCGCACGGTTCATTCGGTAGACAGTTCCTCCAGGGCTATCTCGCTTACAAAAAAGAATATAGCGCTGAACTTCCCGAACGATACCCGCCACGAAGCATACGCGGAAGACGCCTTTAAGTATTTGGACAAAGCAGAGAACGCCTACGATTTAATCATCCTGGATCCCCCCGCCTTCGCCAAACACAAAAACGTACTCCGGAACGCCCTGCAGGGATACCGCAAACTGAACGCAGCCGCATTCGAGAAAATCAAACCGGACGGTATACTCTTCACCTTTTCCTGCTCGCAGGTGGTGAGCAAGGAAACCTTCCGGCTGACGGTATTCAGCGCCGCGGCACAATCGGGCAGACGGGTGAAGATACTGCACCAGCTAAGTCAGCCGGCAGATCACCCCGTCAATATCTATCATCCCGAAGGAGAATACTTGAAAGGACTTGTCCTGCATGTAGAATAATTGCAGAGGAACTATTTTTTCATACCCGAATACATTGTACCTTTGTCGGCATCCCGTTGCGGAGAATTTTCATCGAATAAAACACATATAAATATAAAACGTAATATTATGTCTAAAGTAACAGTTGTTGGAGCCGGTAACGTAGGCGCTACTTGTGCAAATGTCCTTGCCTTTAATGAAGTGGCAGACGAAGTTGTGATGCTTGATGTAAAAGAAGGTGTATCCGAAGGTAAAGCGATGGATATGATGCAGACAGCTCAATTGCTGGGATTCGACTCCACCGTCGCAGGCTGCACAAACGATTATGCCCGAACCGCCGGTTCGGATATCATCGTAATCACATCCGGTGTACCCCGCAAACCCGGAATGACACGCGAAGAACTGATTGGAGTCAATGCCGGTATCGTGAAGAATGTCGCGGAAAACGCACTGAAATATTCCCCGGAAGCCATCCTGATTGTCATCTCCAATCCCATGGACACCATGACCTACCTGGCTTACAAATCACTGGGACTGCCCAAGAACCGCATCATCGGAATGGGAGGAGCGCTGGACAGCTCCCGCTTCAAATATTATCTCTCGCAGGCGCTGAACTGCAACGCGAACGAGGTGGAAGGAATCGTAGTCGGCGGACACGGAGACACCACCATGATACCGCTGGCACGGCTGGCCACCTACAAGGGAGTACCCGTAGCCCGTCTGCTGAACGATGAAAAACTGGCGGAAGTCATCAAAGCCACCATGGTAGGAGGAGCCACCCTCACCGGACTGCTCGGCACCTCCGCATGGTATGCCCCCGGAGCCGCAGGAGCCTACGTGGCCGAAGCCATTCTGCACAACCAGAAGAAACAGATCCCCTGCTCGGTAGCCCTCGACGGCGAATACGGAGAGTCCGACATCTGCATCGGAGTACCCGTCATCCTCGGCAGAAACGGAATCGAAGAAATCGTAAAGCTTGAGCTGAACACCGAAGAAAAGGAACTCTTCGCCAAAAGTGCAGCCGCCGTACGCGCCACAAACGCCGTATTGAAGGAAATCAAGGCACTCTGATACATTATCCCGTGATAAATAAAAGAAACCGGTGCGACTGTACCGGTTTTTTTTTATTTTTGCCATCGAAAAACAATTAAATCTGCAAATATGAAGACATCTAAGTTTACAATTTCAAACGTACTGAGTACTTCGTGGAACGCCCTCAAGTCTCAAATATGGATACTGGCCGGTTTGTTTATCGGATACTTCCTTTTCTTCTTTACACTGGGAGCCATCCTGGCGCCCGTCAGCAACTCGATTCTGGGAGGGCTGCTCGTCAATCTGCTCATAACCGTTCTTTCCCTGATGTTTATGCTGGGCTACCTGAAAAACCTCTTTCAGGTGCTCGACGGAGACGAGCCGCGCTTCTCGGCCTACGGACAGCAGGCACGCAAAATCCTCACCATCTTTGTCTCCAGCATACTCTGCAATCTGGTGGTCTTTCTTGCAGCCGCCATCTTCCTGGGGCCTTATTTCTTTTTCCTACTCCGCTACACCTTCGTCGGGTATCTGTTCCCCACCTTAAGTTTCATGCATGCACAGTCCGATATCGCTCCCGACGGCAACGCAGTCATCGCCCTTGCCATGCTGCTCGCTGCCCTCTGCCTTTCCCTGCCTTCCATCTACTTCAGTATACGCTTTATGTTTTACCAGGCATTCATCGTAGACGAAGATGCCGGCATCATCGAGTCACTGCAGAAAAGCTGGCAAATCACCAAAGGACAGACCCTCCCTCTCTTCCTGCTCGGAATCGTGGCACTCGGACTCATCCTTGCCGGAGCCTTTGCCTGCGGAATCGGCATCTTTATAGCCGTCCCGCTCATTTACCTGATGTTCTGCTGCGTATTCCGCAAACTCAACAACTGAACTTCTCCTCTGGACAGCATCACCCCCTTATAACCCGTATAAGGGGGTTTTTCTTTCATCCCCCGTTCAATCATCCGAAGACGCCGTCCAATCGTACAGGTTCACCTTCCTGTGACGGCTGATTTGCACATTCACCTCGGGGAAAAAGCGCGACAGGATCGCATACAGCCCCGGGTCGTAGCGTTCCACCTCCTCGCGGGTATTAATCTTGTTGTGCTTGCCGTCACCGTCGTTCGTATCCACTTCGGCATTCACATTGAACCAGTTTTGTACACCCTCCGCCCAGTATTCCGCCACATTGGTCGAAGCATACACATTGCGCCACCGTCCTTTGGCAACAGCCGAATCGAGCGAAGCCCTCAGTTCGTCATTAAATTCGGGATACACCGGAAGTATACCCACAAAATGAATCGTGTGGGCAAACTCATGAATCAAAATATCCTCGGCATGATACTTGTCTATCTGATAAGCCAGAATATTCTCCTCCGCACAGGTAGACATCGGATTCCGTAGCGAACCGCCCAGCCCCCGGGCGCGCACATCCCAGTTCAGCGACGTATCCTTCGCCAGGTGAGCATGTTCCGGAATATCGGTAGTCCCCTCATAGCGAGCCATGATACCGATACGCGTATTACGGCCTGTAAGCGATTCAATCACCTCCCGGGGCAATACATCCGTCAGCGCCTTAATACTGATATAAGCCGCATGGAAACAGGAATCCGGCACGCGCCACGAACTAATCACGTGTATACCGTTCACGTTCATATACTTTTTATAGAACGGATCCAGGCCGAGCGAATCAGGCGGCGCCGTAATAAGCGGAGTATCCGTCAATTGAGCCACCGGAATATCCTCAGGCACATAACCAACCGGAGTTTCCCCGCTCTTTTTCTGCCCACAACCCAACACAAAACTTGCCGCAACGAAGCAGCACACAACAATAGCATTTCTGTTTTTCATATCTGCAATATTATAAATGTTAATATCTTGGGCACAAAAATAACAAAAAGACGCAAGAGCGGCTTTCACCCAATCAAAATAATCAGAAGAAACCCTTCGCAGCAATCCCGGACAGTACCCGCCAGTTTGTTCTGCACCTGCTTAGTAGCCGAATCAATTGATATTCTCGCCGAAGAAGCACAGGCACAACCGGAAGCGGGGGGGGAGAAGATTACCTGCGAATGCAGGAAAATGAAGGTATTACAAGGGGCATTATTTGAAGAAAAAGCGGAAGATGTCGTTGCCGTTCGCGTATAGCAGGAGGGCAAACAGGATAATCATGCCTGTGATTTGTGCGTATTCGAGGAATTTATCGTTGGGCTTGCGGCGGGTGATGACTTCGTAGAGCAGGAACATCACATGTCCGCCGTCTAATGCCGGAATGGGCAGGATGTTCATAAAGGCCAGAATGATGGAGAGGAAGGCCGTGGTCATCCAGAAATCCCGCCAGTTCCATGTGGAGGGGAACAGGCTGCCTATCGCTCCGAATCCTCCCAGACTGGAGGCTCCTTCCTTGGTGAAGACGTATTTCATGTCTCCTATATATCCTTTCAGGGTATTTACTCCCAGTTGGATGCCGGCAGGGAATGATTCGAAAAAGTTGTACGTCAGCGTTACGGCAGCATATATCCGCTGTGGGTTGATTACGAGGTTGATTCCCATATTGCCGGCGGTATCGGTGCGCAACGGCACGGACTGTACGGCTCCGCTACGGCTGAAACCTACGAGGATTTCCTGATTCTTTCTTTCGCTCAGCAGTTCGCGGACATCGTATACGGTAGGGGTCTGTATGTTGTCGATGGAGAAGATGGTATCCCCCGGCTGCAGGCCGCTGACCTCGGCCGGTGAATTTTTGTAGGAGAATTTGTCTACAATCATGGGAAAGCGTATGGAGGCGAATCCCGTCTTGTCGTGCATTACCCGCTGCATCATATCTTCGGGAATGGGAATCGAGGTTTCCGCTCCTTGCCGGAGTACGGTTACGGTCTGTGCTTCGACCACCGCCCGCAGGGTGTTCACGTCGAAACGTTCCAGTTCTGTGTGATTGGTGCGCAGGAGTATATCGCCGTCCTGAAATCCTATCCGGCGGAATGTTTCGCTGTAATCCATTCCCAGTTTCATGTTTTTCAGAGGAATATAGGTGTCTCCCCAGGTGAAAAGGATCATGGAATAGATAAAGAGCGCCAGGATGAAGTTGAACAGCACGCCGGCCGTCATGATGAGCAGACGCGGTCCGGCCGGTTTGGAACGGAATTCATGAGGTTGCGGCGGTCCGGCCATTTGTTCCTTGTCCATGCTTTCGTCTATCATACCGGATATTTTGCAGTAGCCTCCCAGGGGGAGCCAGCCGATGCCGTATTCCGTTTCGCTGTTTTTGGGTTTGAAACGGAAGAGTGCAAACCAGGCATCGAAGAAGAGGTAGAATTTTTCTACCCTGACTTTGAACATGCGGGCAAACAGGAAATGCCCCAGTTCGTGAATCAGAACTAGTATTGAGAGACTCAGTATGAGTTGTAATGCTTTAATCAGGAATGTTTCCATATCTATTTTGCTGTTAAATGGGTTATCGAATCAGTTCGGAAGCTATTTTTCGTGCTTCGGCATCTGTGGCTTCGTAATCCCCGTATGCGGGGTTTGCGATGAAAGCCACTTTCTGCAGGGTTTGTTCTATGATGTCGCTCATTTGCAGGAAGCCCGTTTCGTCCCTCAGAAAGGAAGCCACGGCTATTTCGTTGGCGGCATTCAGTATGCAGGGCATATTTCCTCCTTTGCGTATGGCCTCGAAGGCAAAGGCCAGGTTGCGAAAGCGCTCCATATCCGGTTTTTCAAATGTAAGGGTATGCTGCCGGTAAAAATCCAGCCGCTGCGCTTTGCTTTTTATTCGTGAAGGATACGAGAGGGCATAGCTGATGGGGAGTTTCATGTCGGGGACGCCTAACTGGGCTATCACGGCGCCGTCTTCGAACTCTACCATCGAATGGATAACCGACTGCGGATGCACCAGCACTTGTATCTGTTCCGGCCTGACTCCGAACAGCCATTTGGCTTCAATCATTTCGAAGCCTTTGTTCATCATCGTGGCGGAGTCTACGGTTACTTTGGCCCCCATATTCCAGTTGGGGTGTTTCAGTGCCTGCGCCTTTGTGACGGTGGCTAACTGTTCTTTTTCCAGGGTACGGAACGGCCCTCCGGAAGCGGTGAGCCATATTTTTTCTACCGGATTATCCCATTCGCCTGCCAGGCACTGAAAAATGGCGGAGTGTTCGGAGTCGACAGGCAGCACGGGCGTTTTGTATTCGGCGGCCAGCGAAGTGATTAGTTCTCCGGCTACCACCAGTGTTTCTTTGTTTGCCAGCGCGATGGCCTTTCCCGCCCTGATGGCTTCGATGGTGGGTTTCAAGCCGGCATAGCCTACCATGGCGGTAAGCACCAGGTCGACGGGTTGCAATGCTACGACTTGTGCGATTGCGTCGGCGCCTGCCCATACTTTTACAGGCAGATCGTTCAGCGCATCCTTCAGTTCGGGATATTTTTCTTCGTTGGCTATGACCACCACTTCGGGCATGAATTTGCGTGCCTGCCGTGCCAGTAATTCCACTTGGTTGCAGGCCGTCAGGGCATAAATTTCGAAGTGTTCCGCATGTTCGTCTACTACTTCCAGGGCTTGTGTTCCGATGGATCCGGTGGAACCTAATATGGCCAGTTTTCTTTTCATATCAGGATCAGAACGCGATGTATTCTTCAGGATTTACGGGATTGCCTTTGAACCAAAGTTCAAAATGCAGGTGTGTGCCGGTGGAGAGTTTCCCTGTATTTCCAATCAGCGCGATGGCTTCTCCGGCGGCTACCTGATCTCCCATTTTTTTCAGCAGTAATTCATTATGCTTGTATATCGAGATGAATCCGTTTTTATGCTGGATCTGTATGATATTGCCGTACTGGGGGTCGTATCCGGTGAAGACTATGGTTCCTTCGAGGGTGGCCAGCACACTTTCTTTCGGGGCTGCCACCAGGTCTACTCCGTAATGGTGAATCTCTGCTTCGTAGTGCGACGAGATGACCCCGTTCACCGGCTTGTAGAAGAAAACAGCGTTGCTGGGAGCCTGGTTGGGATTCAGCGAAGTGAGGTTGTACTTTTCCTCTTCTTCAAACGTTTTCACAAAGTCTGTTTCCTCCTTTGTGCGGGAAATTTCATAGTTGGCATTGATAAGCGCCATGGAGTCGATATCCCGGATGGAATCCAGCGGCATCGTCCCGGTCAGTATGCCGGTTACATTATCCAGATAAAGCGCCTGGACTTCGATGATTCTCTCCAGGGAATCGGCACGCAGTGCATTCATCATAATTTCCTTCCTCACTTCCACATCCAGATAGCCCGGCAGGTAGTTCCGGATAGGAGTCTTGATAATGATAAATGCCGTGAAAGCAATGAGGAGCAGAGCAAATGCAAATAAAACGACAAAAGCCGACAACTGCGACAGACGGAATGACCATACTTCTTCCAGCGTTCCTTCGTTGATAAAAGAAAGTTTGTATTTGAAGCGTATCTGGTGCCAGAATGTTTGAAAGTCTCTTCTACGATGCTTTTGTGCCATAGTTGTTTTAATGTGAACGCAAAAGTAGCAAAATACATATCTGCGGAAAAAGAGTTTACGCTTATTAACGCTTTTACAGCTCCAGCAAACCGGGGGGAAGGCTTACTTCCAGTCTTTTTTCCCGGTGATCAACGGCAATAATCCATTCGTCCACACAGGGAATAAGCACTTCTTTCCCTTGTCGGTCTATCCGGAACAGGGTGTTGGCGGTGCTTTGGTCTATGGCCGTTATTTCTCCCAGTACACCGTATACGCTGTCTGCAACGGTATAACCCGTAAGGGCAGCCCATCCGGTGGGGATGGTGCGTTGCAGCTCCTCTTTCATGTTCCGAAGCGGATAATATACCTCTCGATGGCTGAACTCGCGGACGGCTTCGTCCGAATCGACGGTTTCCAGTTTTACAAGAAAAACGGTATCTGTTTTGCTGCGGTATTCTTCGATGAAGAAGGGGACAAGGATACCTTCCATTTCACAGATCAGGAAAGGGTCGTCTTGGCAATCGAAAATATCGTACGTGGTCACCAGTCCTATTTCTCCTTTTATACCGTGCGGTTTCGTGAAGTAACCGATCCGGACCACGTCTTCCTTATTGATCATAATGTATCGTGTGTTACAGACGGGTGATGTGTGCCCCTATCCGGTTGAGGCGTTTGTCGATATCCTGATATCCGCGATCGATCTGTTCGATGTTGTGGATACGGCTGGAGCCTTCGGCACTCATGGCGGCTATCAGCAGGGCTATACCGGCCCGTATATCGGGCGAGGTCATGTTCGAGCGCCGGAGTTTGAAACGCTTGCCCAGGCCTATAACTGTTGCGCGGTGCGGGTCGCAGAGGATGATTTGTGCTCCCATCTCGATCAGTTTGTCTACAAAAAACAGACGGCTTTCGAACATTTTCTGGTGAATCAGTACGCTGCCGACAGCCTGTGTGGCTACGACCAGGAAAACGCTCAGCAAATCCGGTGTAAGTCCCGGCCAGGGAGCATCGGATACCGTCATGATCGATCCGTCCATAAATGTTTCTATTTCATATTTTTCGTGAGCAGGGATATGGATGTCGTGGCCTTGCATCTCGACGGTGATGCCCAGCCGGCGGAACGATTCGGGGATAATGCCCAGCATGGCCTGTCCGGCGTTTTTGATGGTGATATCCGATGCCGTCATGGCTGCCATACCGATGAAACTGCCTATTTCTATCATATCCGGCATAATAGTGTGCGCGGTACCACCCAGTGCGTCCACTCCCTCCACCGTCAGCAGATTGGATCCTATTCCCGAAATGCGTGCGCCCATGCGGTTCAGCATGACGGACAGTTGCTGCAGATAAGGTTCGCAGGCCGCATTATAAATGGTGGTAGTGCCTTTTGCCAGTACGGCGGCCATCAATATATTGGCGGTACCGGTCACCGAGGCCTCGTCCAGCAACATATAGGCGCCTTCCAGACGTTTGGCTTCCATCGTGTACACCTGTCTGACGGAATCATAGCAGATGGAAGCGCCCAGTTTCTGTATGCCTGTAAAATGTGTATCCAGCCGGCGTCGGCCTATCTTGTCGCCTCCCGGTTTGGGAATGACGGCTTTCCCGAAACGGGCTACCAGCGGGCCTACTATCATGACGGAACCCCGCAGGGATGCACTTTTACAGAGAAAGTCATCGGAAGCGAGATAGGTCAGGTCTACCCCGTCTGCCTGAAACGTACAGGTGCCGGCGGACTTTCGTTCCACCTTTACCTGCATATTCTGCAGCAGTTGGATCAGATTGTTTACATCCAAAATATCGGGAATATTGTGGAGCGTTACCTTTTCGGATGTCAGCAAAACGGCACACAGCACTTCGAGCGCTTCATTTTTAGCCCCCTGTGGAACTATCTCGCCCGACATGCTGTAACCGCCTTCTATCACAAACGAACTCATCTGTTTTTGCGAGAATGGTTTTTCTTGTTATTACTGCCGGTGTTGCTGTTCGTATTGTTTCGCGCCAGAATCTCGCGGCTTTCGGTCAGTTTCAGCGTCCCTTCGTCCAGCTTAATCAGCCCTTCGGACAATTCTTCCAGATCTAAAAATATCTTGCTGTCTTCCACCGATTCCTTATTCCATACCAGGTAGGACTTTTTCATCTGATTGGCAAGGAGGGAAATCAGATAGTTTTTTTCCTCCCCGTTTTCAAGACCGTTTGCCTTGTGTATCATCTGTTCGATAATTTTCCCGTAATGGCGATAGAAGAAACGGGAATTACTGTAATGGATCCGCGGCGGCTTGCTGTGCAGGTTTTCCTTTTTGATTACCTCATAAGGATAGTCTATATCCAGGTTAAAATCGGCCATAATGGCCAGATGATCCCATAAAATATGCTTAAAATCGCTTATATCGCGCAGATGCGGAAACAGATTCCCCATCGTGCTGATAATGGAATTGGCACACCGCTGGCGTTCGCTTCTATCGGAAATGGCCACACAATGATCCACCATATTTTGGATATTACGGCCATATTCGGGCAAAACCAGTCTTTTTAGTTCCGTGTTATAATTCATTTCATTTTTAGTTTGATGCGCAAATATACAATATGTTTGCCGGACTGACAAAACTTGTGTGTATGAAGCAGGTGCAGTTCAATAGCCGGGGTTTCCCGGCAGGGTTTGAGAAGGAAGCGGCAACAGCAGGGGATTATCCGGCGGGCAACGGGAGGCGTCCGGTTTTCGGGGAGGTTTCCTGAAGTGGACGATGGAGATTTAAAAAAAAGCTGAAATGATTTGGAATGATCCGGTTCAGACGCCGCAGACGCCGCAGACGCCGCTGAATGGGCAATAGGCGCAGGCTTTTCCGGTGGGGGTTTGCAGGAAGGGGGTTTCTGTTCCGAAGATGTCGTCCAGGCAGGTGCGCATAGAGGCTTCGAAGGGTGAGGCGTAATCGCGGAAGTCTTCTACTCCGACTGTTTTTCCGCGTTCGATGCGCTGGTATATGCCGGCGTCGAAGTTGTCGGTAAAGAGGGTGCGCATATAGTATATTCCGGGGCGGAGGGGCTTGTCCCGGTATTCGGGGAGACGTCCCGACATCCAGGCGTACATGAAGACTTGCATCACGGCTTTGGCGCGGTCTTTTTCGGCGAGGTCAAAGAGACTTTCCATGTGGTGAAAGGACGAGAGGCCTGTCCCGCTTTTGTAATCAATGATGCGGATGACGCCGTCTGCTTCGTCAATCCGGTCGATGAATCCTTTCAATTGTATTTCGGAGCCGTCGGAGAGGGTAAAGAGGTCGTTGATTCGCTTTTCCGATTCTATGTAGCGGAAGGGGGTCAGTCGTTTGCCGTCGCATTCCAGGATCTTTTCGGCGTACTTGCGAATCATTTCTCCAATCAGGAAGTTCTGCCCGGTCAGCGGACGTGCCGTGCGGGTTTTGAAATAGATCTCGGCGAAGGCGTTTGCTATGGCCTGCGTCATGGTCTCCGTGTCTTTTCTTACTGTTTTCAGCAGGTCGGCCGTGACGGTCTTTCCGCGGAATGGGTCATACAAGACTTCCATCACTTTGTGGAGGATGCTTCCGAAGATGTTGCTTTCGACGGTTTCGCTTACCTGGTCTTCTTCCCGGATGTTTTCTACTGCGGAGAAGTAGAATTTGAGCGGACAGTCCAGCCAGGTATTGATGGCGCTGGCCGAGATGGCTTTTTCGCCTCCTTTTCGGTAAACGGCCAGTCGCTGCATGATCCTGTCGGTCTTTTCTATCCGGATGGGAGATGCCTGGGAGGAGGAGACGTTGTATACGACGAGTTTGAAGCGGAGCGGTTCTTCGTAGTGATAATGGAGCTGATGGATGAAGCGGCTCATTTCGCCGGTCTGCAGTCCGCTGTTTCGCGAATCGTAGAGCAGGCTCACTTGTTTTGCCCGGTGGATCAGGCGGTAGAAATGATAGGCCCAGACGCTGTCCTGGTGTTCGCTGGCGGGCAATCCGAATCCGCGGCGCAGGTTGTAGGGGATGAAGGAGGCGGTGGTTTTTTTTTGCGGGAAGACGCCTTCGTTCATGGAGAGGATGATTAGCCGGTCGAAGTCCAGGGCGCGTGTTTCGAGTACTCCCATGATCTGCAATCCGGAAAGGGGTTCTCCTCTGAAGGGGATCGTGATGGAGTCCGTCAGTCGTTTCAGCAGGCGGGAATAGGTTTCCATTTTCATTTTCACTCCGGTTTCCTGAATGATTTCTTTCATGCGGTTCACGACGGTGTACAGGTGGAAGATGAACTCGCGCTCCATGTCTTCGACGGACAAGGGGGTTTCATCAACGGATGGGGAGGTTTCGCCGTCTGTGTCCGGGGCTTTTTTGCGTACGGCGCCGTTTAGTTCTTCCAGTATTCGGAGGAGATAGTCCGGGATTTGCTCCGCAGAGGCTATGGGCGTGAAGAGAATCCGGAGGAAGGCTGTTTGATGGAGCGTTGCGGCGTCGATATAGATTCGGTTGTTTGCTGTAATGTCTCTTACCAGTGCGGGGATGATGTCGGGTGAGGTGGCGACGATGTAGCGGTGGTTCAGAACGGGCAGTACGTCGCGGAAATAAAATTGGTACTGCTGCCGGTCGGCATATCGCAGGTTTTCGTGCAGCGCCAGGATGTATTCCACCAGGGAGGCTACCGGCGTACCGGCCAGGGGGTATCCCATCGTGACGTTGATCCGCCGGATGGACGGGGGGATGGCGTTCAGTACGGGGATGAGGAGTTGTTCGTCCGTCAGGACGATGGCTGTGCGGAGGCTTTCTTCGTCTGTCAGGTTGGTGTTGGCGCAGAGGTCGTTCAGCAGTGTATGGACTTGCTTGGCCTGGCCTGTGCCGGAGGGGATGCCGATGACGTCGATGCGGGGGGCGGGGGGGGCTTCTTCGGGGGGGAGATTCAGTCGGGAGGGGAAGAGCGTACGGTTGCGTTCTGCGAAAAAGGAAGCCCGGTTGTTTTTGTCCGTCACTTTGGCGGAGGCATAGTCCCAGTAGAAGTCGGCTATTCCGCGTTTTTGGAGGAGGAGGAGGAGTTTTTCTTCTACGGTGGAGAGTGCATTCAGGCCGACGAAGACCAGTTGGTCGTAGGGCAGTTCCGGGTTTTCGTCTGTTTGCAGGCGTTCTGCCACTTCGCGGAAGATCATTCCTTCGTATCCTTTATTTTCTGCCGACAGCAGGTTTCTCAGTTCGGTATAGAGATCGTAGAGGATTTGCCATACGGCCAGGAAGTTTTGGCGGTTGGTGCTGTTGCTGTCCGGATAGAAGGAGGACCAGAAGGCGCGGATGGCGGCTATCTGTGTTTCGCTCAGGAAGCCGTAATCGGATTCGATGGTTCGCAGGTCTGTCACGTTGGTGAACAGCATCCGGGCGTTTGCCATGTATTTGTCGATATCGTCGAAGTCGTTCAGCAGCATTTCTCCCCAGTAGAGGAATTCGTCGAAGGTTTCGGCCAGGGGGTTCCGGTCGGCGTAGATACGGTAGAGGGTGAAGAGCGTACGGATGCGATCGTCGGTTTGCTTTCCGCTCAGTTGCAGAAATAAATCGTGGATGGTCAGTATGGTGGGGGAGAAGAGGGGTCGGTCGGACAGCTCGGACAGGTATTTTTGGAAAAACAGTCCGGCTCGCCGGTTTGGAAAGATGAAAGCCATCCGGCTCACACGGGTTCCATACTGTGTATAGAAGAGGGAGGCTACCTGGTGAAGAAATGGTTTCATTCGGCATAGAACGATGCGACGATACACCGGGGGTGCATCCGTCGCATCGTTCGGATACGTGTCTGGGGCGTCTTATACGCCGTGTTTGTCCAGGTCGGCCGCTTTGACGCGGAAGATGTGTCCGTCACGGGAGAAGACCAGTTCTCCATTTTCTTTCTTTTTTTCAGAAACTAATCGCTGGAATGCTATATTGGCTCCTTTGACTATATTTTCCTCGAATTCTCTTATTTCTTGCTCATTCATACTGTTCAAGCTTATTAAAAATCGTGGGTTTATATATTTCCATTTTCTCGTTTTTAAATCCTTTTGCTATGACTTCCATCGGCGACATGGAGTTATCCGTTATCATCCAGTAATCACTGGCGGGCAGATAGAGCTCAAACAGGTTCCGTATGCCCGAACCGTAGCGTCTGCGGATGGTCGTTTCTGCGATGTTGTGCCCGCCGGCAGCAACTCTCATTTTGACGCGTTCGACGGCGAGGTCGGGGGTGTTCAGCCAGAAATAGAGTAAGGTTACGTAATACCCTTTTTGCTGGGCTTCCTGCATCAGTTTCACTACCGAACGCGTGGCGAGTGTCGTCTCCAGTGCGAAGGTCTCACCGGCTGCGATGAGCTCTTTTATTCGTCTATGCATGATTCGGCCTGCTTCTACGGCTACGGCTACGCTGTTTGCATTGAAAGGGGATAGGCCTTTTGCTATTTCGTCGGAATTGACAAACTCCTTACACCTTAGCATTTCCGGCAGTATCGTGTAGGAGGCTGTTGTTTTCCCTGCACCGTTGCATCCTGATATGATATACAAATATGGCACCTTCTGTTTTTATCGGTGCAAATATACAGATTAGTTTTATTCGGCAATACAAATTTCGCCGAAATGTGCAGAAGATATACTTAAATCTCCGAAGTTCGTCACTCAAACCCCCGATTTTGTGTAAGCTTAGACCCAGAGCAGGTCGCTGATGACGGCGTCGGAGAGCCGTAGTCCGTCCGGGCTGAACAGCATTTTGTCAGCCTCTACCCGCAATATACCGGTATTGACGTAGCGTTCGGCTTGCATTATGCAATAGTTGTATTTCTCTTCCCCGAATTTTGTCAGCATATAGGAGAGGCTGATTCCCCGGCTGGTGCGCAGGCCGGTGAGGAGGTATTCGTTGTATTTGTTGTGAATATTTAACGTTTCCTTCTCGCTGCAGGGGGCGTCGTTTTCTATGCCTTGAATGTACAGGGGCAGGGAGGCGATGTTCCATTGGCGGCTTTCCCGGTCGTAGGAATGGGCGGAGGGGCCGACGCCCAGGTATTTTTCGCCGGTCCAGTAGGCGCTGTTGTGGCGGGAGTGGCAGCGGGGGCGGGCGAAGTTGGAGATTTCGTAGTGTTGGTAGCCGGCTTCCGTCATCCGTTTCCTCAGCAGGTTGAAGAGGGCGAGGCTTACTTCTTCGTCTGCCGGCTGGAGGAGGCCGGCTTCTTTGAGGCGATGGAGCGGGGTGCCTTCTTCGTAGGTCAGATGATAGGCCGAGAGGTGAACGGGGTCGAGGCGGAGCGCTTCGTCGAGGTTTTGCTCCCACAGCGCCGGCGTTTGTCCGGGCAGTCCGTAGATGAGGTCGATGCTGATGTTGTCGTATCCGTTGTCGCGGCAGAGGCGGACGGCGTCGATGGCCTGGCGGGCGGTATGGCGGCGGCGCAGGAAGCGGAGGTCTTCGTCGTGAAAGCTTTGTATTCCGATGCTGAGGCGGTTGAAGGGAAGGCGGCGGAGGGAGGCGACGTAGTCCGGCGTCAGGTCGTCGGGGTTGGCCTCCAGGGTGATTTCGGCGTTTCCGGCCAGGGGGAAGAGTCGGCAGACGGCTTCGAAGATCGGCTCCCACTCGGCGGCGGACAGCATCGAGGGGGTGCCGCCTCCCATGTAGACGGTGTCGAGTGTTTCGCCTGCGAGGTAATCCTTTCTCTGTTCCATTTCTTTGAGGATGGCTTTGAGGAAGGCTGCCTTGTGCTGCTGCCGGGCGCTGGAGAAAAAATCGCAGTACAGGCAGCGCGTCGCGCAAAAAGGGATATGAATATAAAGTCCTGCCATGGCTGAGCTGTTTGCTGTGGACGCCCGTTGTCCGGTTTGCCTGAGCCGCTGTTGCTTCCGGGGAGGAATCCGGCGGCGAATGTACGAAAGATTCTTCTCCTTCTGTCCCTTCTGCCTCTGTTTTTTTAATTTATTCTATTTTGTCTTAAGAAAATCTTCTTATCTTTGTGAAACTTTTAGAAATGATTCAAGTCAAATGGATTTTGATGAAAATATATTAGCTAATGTCTTGAGACAATCCCGAAATGTCTTAAGGTATTTCGGAAATGGCTTAAAATATTCCGGAAATGATTTAAATCATTTCGGAAATGTCTTAAATCATTTCAGGAATGATTTAAATCATTTCAGGAATGTCTTAAATCATTTCAGGAATGATTTAAATCATTTCAGGAATGTCTTAAATCATTTCAGGAATGATTTAAATCATTTCAGGAATGTCTTAAATCATTTCGGGAATGATTTAAATCATTTCAGGAATGTCTTAAATCATTTCAGAAATGATTTAAATCATTTTCGGAATATTTTAAGGCAAATTGAAAATGTCTTAAGCATAAACAGATTGATTTTTAGTCATTTAGTATTAATCTTAAAATAAATATAGCATGATTAGAAGAACAGATTGGATGCCTGTAAACAGATTGAAATTGTATGAGAAGATTTCGGTGCAAACGGTGCCCTATATCAACGACAACCGGGCAAAACTCGGAATGGCTGCCTCCACGGAGCTGGGCAAATGGTACGACGAGGTGTTCACTCCCCTCTACAACGAATTTATGAACTCCTACAACGCCTGGGAGGACCCGGCTATGCGTACCCGGCTCATTGTTTTCTCGGTGATGAAGGCCGAAGAACGGCTCAAGAAAGAATATCGGCGGCTGTTTAATCTGCTGAAGGGAAATATTTCGGTGAACAACACCGACCTCATCGCCATGGGACTTCCGGAACGGCGCACGGGGGGAAGAACTCCTTCGCGGGTGATGGAAACGGCGCCCGGACTCCGAATTATTTGCCGGGACGGCAACCGCGTGCAACTGGAGTATTACGACGTGGAAAGCCCCTACAGCCGGGCTAAACCGAAAGGGCAGCACGGGGCAGAAGTACGCTGGTGCTTCTCGGACACGCCGGTGAACGACACGGAGGCCTTGATACACACTGTGGTCGGCACCGCTTCGCCGATCGTGCTGGAGTTCAACGGCACCAACCGGGGACGAACCTTCTACCTCGCCATCCGCTGGGAGAACAAGCGCGGGCTGAAAGGTCCGTGGAGCAATATTATTCAGGCCGTTGTCCCGTGACGGAGGGAACGGTTTGCAGTGAATAACGAACAGTGAATAGTTTTTGGTGAATAACGAATAACGACCACTGATCCGCGATCAGTGGTCGGCAAATCATATAGTGTATAAAATGAAGATTCTTTTTATCGTTCCCGGCTCAGGCGATCCGTTTTATTGCGGAAACTGCTTCCGGGATAATCAGCAGGCCAATGCGCTGCGCAAGGCGGGGCTGGATGTGGTGGTTATGCCGCTCTATCTTCCGCTGAAAGACCGGTCGTTCTTGGCGGACGCTCCGCTGTTTTTTCCGGCTACCTCGTTTTTTCTCTCTCAAAAGTATTTTAAACAGAAAGCCTTGCCGCGGTGGTTGGAGCGGGCGCTGGGTTCGGGTCCGGCGCTCCGGCTGGCGGCCTCGTTTTCCGGCACGACCTCGGCGGAAGGACTGGAGCAGATGACGCTTTCGATGATTGCCGGCAGCGACGAGGTCTTCGAACGTCAGTCCGACGCCTTGCTGGAATGGATCGGGGGGCACGGACGGCCGGACGTGGTGCATCTGTCGAGCAGCCTGATTTCCGGCGTAGGCCGAAGGATAAAGGAGCATACCGGACTGCCGGTGGTCTGCTCCCTGCAGGACGAGGAGGTCTGGATAGACGGGCTGAAGAAACCCTGGGCCGAGGCGGCCTGGGAAGGGATTGCCGCCAATATGCTGTATATCGACAGCCTGACGGTATCCAGCGAATTTTACCGGAGAGTGGCGGAGCGCCGCTTCGCGCCGCCGCCGCCGGTGCACGTGGTCTATCCGGGCTTCGACACGGAGCGGTACGCCTCGGCCTCCTATCCGCCGGATCCGACCCTGGGATTTTTCTACCGGACGAACGAGGCGAACGGGCTGGACATCCTGGCCGGGGCCTTCGTGCAGGTGAAGCGTTCGGGACGGCTTCCGCGGCTCCGGCTTCGCATCGGAGGCGGGAGTACGTCGGCCGACAGGCCTTTTCTGCGGAAAGTACGGCGGATGCTTGCGCCCTTCCGGGAGGATGTGGACTGGTGCGAGGGCTACCGTCCGGAGGATCATGCGGCATTCTACGGATCGGTGTCGGCCGTCTGCGTCCCCATCCGGTTTGAAGAAAGCGTGGGACTCTATCTCTGCGAAGCCTTCGCCGCCGGCCGTCCGGCCATCGAACCCCGCACGGGATCCTTCCCCGAAATAACCGGCGAAGCCGGGCTGCTCTACGAGCCGAACGACAGCCGCCGGCTGGCCGCGGCCATCGAAGAGATGTTCACCGCCGACGGGCTGTGGGAGCAATGCCGCGACAGGGCGCTCCAGCTCTCGGCCAGTCGTTATAACCATGCTGTCCTGGCAGCTTCACTCTATCGTATCTATGAGGATTTACTGCAGAAATAACGGTTGCCTCCGGGAATTGCCCGATGGCGTATCGCTCGAAAAAATATACCGCGTCATGAACAGCCCGCTCCGGTACAGCCCGATGAATGCGGTGGTGAACAACCGCGTGGAAGGGCTCGACTTCCGTTGCCGCCGGGACTCGGCGGTGGAGTTTGCAGACTGCACCTCCCCGTCGGGGATGCGCACCTATGTGCGTTCGCTCTGCTTCATCCTGGCCGAAGCGGTAGACCACCTGTTTCCGCAGGCGGAGCTGAACATCGAACACTCCGTCTCGAAAGGCTACTACTGCGTGATAAACGGCGTCGGATCGGTACGGGCCGAGACCGTGGAGTGGATCAAGCGGAGAATGAAGCGTACCATCCTGGCCGACGTCCCCTTCCGGCAAATCACGGGGGAAGGCTGCAAGGTAGCCCGGCTCTTTCGCAACCGCGGCATGGAAGACCGGGCGCGGCTGATCGAAACGGCCGGCCTGCGGGAAGCAACCTTCTACGCCATGGGCACGTATGCGAATTTCTTCTACGGCTGCCTGACGCCCTCGTCGGGCTACATCCGCCAGTTCGACCTCGTGCCGTATTTCAACGGCATGTTGCTGCGCGTTCCGCGAATGCAGAACCCCCGCGAGCTGGAAATCCCGGTGAAGCAGGACAAAATGTTCGGCATCTACCGGGAAAGCCTCCGTCTCAGGCGAGCGCTGGGCGTCAACCACGTGGCCGACCTGAACCGGGTCGTGGCCGAAGGACGCACGCTGCAGACCATCCTGGTGTCTGAGGCAATGCAGGAAAAGCAGATAGCGCGCATCGCCGAAGCGATAGCCCTCCGCTTCCGCGAAGGAGTACGGATCGTGCTCATCTCGGGACCCTCCTCGTCGGGAAAGACCACCTTTGCCCAAAGGCTGGGCATACAGTTGATGACCGAACTGCTCCAGCCCGTGACGGTCTCGATGGACGACTATTTCCTGAACCGCCGGGATACGCCGCGAAACAAAGACGGCGAATACGACTTCGAGTCGCTCCACGCCCTGGACCTTCCGTACTTCAACAGCGATATGCAGAAGCTGCTTCAGGGAGAGGAAATCGAGTCGCCCTCCTTCAGCTTTGCCGACGGGACGCGCCGCTACACCGGGAAGCGCCTCCGGATGGAGCGCAACTCCGTGCTGATTGTCGAAGGCATTCACGCGCTGAATCCCGCCCTGACGGCCGATATAGAAGACGCCCGCAAATACCGCGTCTACGTATCGGCGCTGACATTCATCTCGATGGATCGCCACAACTGGATCCCCACGACAGACAACCGCCTGCTGCGCCGCATCGTCCGCGACGGCCGCTTCCGCAATTACAGCGCCACGGAGACCCTTGCCCGATGGCCAGGCGTTCGCGAGGGCGAGGATCGATGGATATTCCCCTATCAGGAAACGGCCGACGCCATGTTCAACAGCGCCATGCTCTACGAACTGGCCGCCCTGCGTCCCCTGGCCGAAACGATGCTGGCCGACGTCAAAGAAATCGAACCCGAATACGCCGAAGCCTGTCGCCTGAAGCGCTTCCTGGCCTATTTCACGCCCATTTCGGACAGCGATTTGCCGCCCACCTCGCTGCTCCGCGAATTTCTGGGAGGCGGTTCGTTCCACTATTAAGCCGACGGAATGATGCGCAAAGCCTTCCTCCAACTGCACGTATCGATCCTGCTGGCCGGCTTCACCGGAATACTGGGGAAGATCATCACGCTAAACGAAGGCCTGCTGGTGTGGTACCGGATGTTGATAAGCCTCGCCGTGCTGCTTCTGCTGCTGCCCTTCGGTCTGCTGAAGGGAGGCCTTCCGCTGCGCCCCTTCTTCGGGCGCCTCCGGATGGGGATGATGGGAGCCGGTACGCTGTTGGCGCTGCACTGGATATTCTTTTTCGGGAGCATCAAGGCGTCGAATGTATCGATCGGGGTGGTTTGCTTTTCGCTCACGAGTCTGTTTACGGCGCTGCTGGAACCGCCGCTCAACGGACGGCGGATCTCGGCGAAGGAAGTGCTGTTCAGCCTGATTCCCCTCTGCGGCATTCTGCTGATCTTCCACTTCGACGTCCGCTACCGCCTGGGGATTCTGCTGGGGATAGCCTCGGCCTTGCTGGCCGCCCTGTTTACCGTTGTGAACAAAAAAGTAGGAAAAAACAGCGCCGCTCCCGCGATGCTGCTCTACGAAATGGCAGGCGGCTGCCTGAGCCTCGGCCTGCTGATGCCCCTCTATCTGCATTACTTCCCGGTGGCGAGCCTCCTGCCCGGCGCGGCGGATTTCCTTTGGCTGCTGATTTTTGCCGTCGGCTGCACGGTGCTGCTCTACCTCCTCCAGATAGAAGCGCTGAAAAGCCTTTCGGCCTTCACGCTCAATCTGAGCTACAATCTCGAACCGGTATACAGCATCCTCCTCGCCATGCTGTTTCTGGGCGAGGCGAAAGCGCTGCACGCGACCTTCTACGTCGGATTGGGACTGATTCTGCTCTCCGTACTCCTTCAGACGGCCGGTATGTGGAGGGCGCGCGGAAAGAATTAGCGGGACGCTTTCTCCAGCACAAAGAGTTTGCGGCGGCCTGCACCGTAGAAAGTAAGCGAAGCCGTCGTTTCGCCGCCGGCCTCGAGGCGTACCGCCTCGTTCAGCGCCCGGAGCAGTTCGTCTTCCACCCTCGTGTTCACGCAGGCCTTGCGGGTGGATACTACTTTGGAAAATCCAACGGCGCCCTTTCGACCCGCTGCAAACTCGCCGGCAAAGCGGTTGCATCCGGCAAAACCGGAGAATCTGCGGCTGTCAGCGTCGAACGTCAACTGCGGGACCCCTCTTTCGGAAGGGAATCGGCGTCCGTTCAGTTCCATCACATTCCATTCGCCGTCCGGAGCGGCAGAGGCGAGGGTTTCGTTCGCCGTCCGGCAGCCGGACAGCACGAGGAGGCATCCGGCAAGGAAACATACTGTTTTCTTCATCTATCTATCATATTATACTGTTAAGAGCGCCGAAGATACGGAATTATCGGCCGGCGCAGGGCAGAACCCGGAATATCGCTTACATTTGCCGCCACATCCAAGCAGACAAAGAAAATGACAGACGATATTTCACTGTGGATACACTCACCGTACGACTGGGCGCTGCTGTTCGTGTGCGCCCTGCTGATAGGCATGTCCAAGACGGGCATTCAGGGCATCAATGTACTGGCCATACCGCTCATGGCGATCCATTTCGGCGCCAAGGCCTCCACGGGACTGATCCTTCCGATGCTGTGCTTTTCGGATCTCATCGCCGTGTGCTACTATCGGCGGACGGCCGAATGGAAATACATCATCCGTCTGCTGCCGTCGGCCGTCGGCGGTTTTTTTCTGGCGCTGGCGGTAGACGCGCTGGTTCCAGCCGGCGAATTTCGCCGGCTTCTGGCCTTCTGTATTTTTCTGGGAATCGGCGTTATGTTCTGGACGGAACGGAGGGGGAAGAATCACCGGCTGCTTTCGTCCCGGTGGTATGCGCCGGCATTCGGTTTGATGGGCGGATTTACCACGATGATAGGGAATGCCGCCGGCCCGGTGATGGCCGTTTACCTGCTTTCCATGCGCCTGCCGAAGTACGGTTTTGTAGGGACAAGCGCATGGTTTTTTCTGGTGGTGAATTATCTGAAGCTGCCCCTTCAGATCTTTGTATGGGACAATATTTCGGTAGCGTCGCTCACCCTCGATGCCGTAGCCGTTCCTTTCATGGTGGCAGGAGCCGGCCTCGGCATCCGGTTTGTGAAGAAAATACCGGAAGAAAGCTACCGCAGATTCATTGTCGTGATTACCCTTCTTTCTACGGTCATGCTCCTCTTCTGATCAGAATTTCGGCGGAGGAATCCGAAACAGCGTGAGCGAAAGCGAGAAGTAAATGTTCTCGATGCGGATTTCCCTGCGCCAGACCCTGGAGAAGACGCCCAGGCGGAGGTCGCGAACGTCGTCGGCCGAGAAATATTTCTTCTGCATAAAGTCCGGTCCCAGCACATCGGCACAGTAGGTAATAAATTCCTTCAGTTCCTCCGGCACTTCGTTGCTTCGGCTGAGGAATTGCAAGTCATAATGTCCGCTTTCGTATTTGCTGATGTTTACCTGGGTGAACACGGAGAGTTCCGGGGTTTTCAGCGAGAGCATGTATTTCTCCAGGGGTTTTCCTTCGGCATCCACGCTCTGTTCGAGCAGCACGGGATTGTGCTTAAAGATATTGTAGATATCGATATGGAAAAAGTCGCAGGCGTCATCCTTCTGTTTCTTCTTATTGTCGGACGGCGCGGGGGGTTCTTGTCTTGCAACGGGCTCTTTAAACGGCGGCCTGAGTTGCGCAGATGGGGGTACTGTTGGTTGCATAATTACTGGTTGTTGTTGTTGAACATCTTTTTTATTGAATTTTAAAAAAATCATAAAGAGCTATTTATTAGTAATTCAGAAGCAAAGGTAAGGATTGCGTTTAAATAGACACAATAAATGCCGGAATATTCGACAAACTATTTTTTTCTCCGCCGCAAAAGGCTGATGTTTCATTCAGGAACACCCCGATCCGGGACCCCCCCGGCAGCCGGCGTCCCCCGTCCGGAGATGTTCCGGAAAAACATATACCTTTGCACAAGATATACACCCGTTTACACAAAGGAATATGAGAACGATTATTTTAGCCGACAATCAGGACATCACAAGAACCGGCGTCCATTATCTGTGCACCCGGATACCCGGCGCATGGACCCTGCGTCAGGCAGGCAACAAGAAAACGCTGATACAGTTGCTGTCCGTCTCGCCGGATGCCGTCGTGGTGCTGGACTATACGCTGTTCGACCTTTCCGGCGTGGAAGAACTGCTCATTCTGCACGACCGTTTCTCCAAGGCCAACTGGATTCTCTTCAGCGAAGACCTGAGCATCGAATTCATCCGGCAAACCACCTTCAGCGGCCAGTCCTTCTCCATCCTGCTGAAAGATTGTGCCCTCGACGAAATCACGGAAGCGATCCACCTGGCGCTCCTGCGCTCGGAACGCTACCTGTGCAACCGGGTGACCAACCTGCTGCAAAACAAAAAACAGCCCTCCGACATGCCGGAACGCCCGCTCCTGACCTCCACGGAATGGGAAATCCTGAAACTCATCGCCCTGGGCAAGACCACGAAGGAAATGGCCGAAGAACGCTTCTCAAGCGTGCACACCATCACGACGCACCGGAAAAACATCTTCCGCAAACTGGGCGTCAACAACGTCCACGAGGCCACCAAATACGCCCTCCGGGCCGGCATCATCGACCTGGCGGAATACTACATCTGAACCTGTCCTGCCGATGCCCTCCGTTTTCCAAACATCCGCCGTGATAGAAGCCGTCGGAATCATTGCGAGCGTCGCCGCCGCCGGACTCTGCCTGGCGCGAATCAAACTGGGAGGAATCTCCCTGGGCGTCACCTTTGTGTTCTTTGCCGGCATCGTGGCCGGACATTTCGGCGTCTCCGTGAATGAAGACATGCTGTCGTTCGCACAAAGCTTCGGACTCATCCTCTTTGTTTACACCCTGGGACTGCAGGTAGGCCCCGGATTCTTCTCCTCGTTCAGGCAGCGGGGCATCAGGCTGAACATCCTGGCCATTGCCGTTGTCTTCCTGGGACTCTGCCTGGTGCCGGTGTTCCACCGGGCTACGGGCGTCTCCATCCCCCACCTGATGGGGCTACTGTCGGGGGCTGTCACCAATACGCCCATGCTGGGCGCCGCCCGGCAGGCGCTGCTGCAGAAAAACCCCTCCGACATCGCCGGCCCGGCAGGCATGGCCCTGGCCTGCGCGGTAGCCTATCCCCTGGGCGTAACGGGCGTCATCCTGGCCGTAGCCGTCCTGCGCAAACTCTCCCTCAAAAAGGAAACCGGACAGCAAGAACACAAAACCCCGCAGACGAATGTAGCCGAATTTCAACTGGCCAACCCCGCCCTGTTCGACAAAAGCATCAAGGAAGTCATGGCGCTCACCGAAAAGCGCTTCGTCATCTCGCGCCTCTGGAAAGACGGCAAAGTCGTCATCCCCACCTCCGACGCCCGCCTCCGCCAGGGCGACCGCCTGCTGATTATCTCCGAATCCGCCGACGTGGAAAGCATCAAAACCCTTCTGGGCGAACAGTCCGACACCGACTGGAACAAGGAAGACGTCGACTGGAACGCCATCGACAGCCATCTCGTGTCGCGGCGCATCGTCGTGACACGCAGTAAAATCAACGGCGTAAAGCTCGGTTCGCTCCGCCTGCGCAACCTCTACGGCGTCAATATCACCCGCGTGAACCGCGCCGGCATCGACCTGCTGGCCTCGCCCGGCCTCCACCTGCAGATAGGCGACCGCCTGACCATCGTAGGCGAAGCGCCCGCCGTGAACAACGTCGGCCGCATACTGGGCGACGAAGTAAAGCGCCTGGCCACCCCCAACCTGTTTGCCATCTTCCTGGGCATCTTCCTGGGCGTCCTGTTAGGATGCCTTCCCCTGTACATACCGGGAATCCCGGTACCCATCACCCTGGGCATAGCCGGCGGCCCCATTATCGTAGGCATCCTGATGGGCGCATTCGGCCCCCGCTTCCACGTCGCCACCTATACCACGCAAAGCGCCAACCTGATGCTGCGTCAGTTCGGCATCGTCACCTACCTTGCCGGGCTGGGATTAGCCTCCGGCCCCCATTTCTTCGAAACCGTATTCTGCGCCGAAGGCCTGCGCTGGATAGGACTGGGATTCTTGTTCACCATGATACCCGTATTGATCACCGGCTACCTCGCTTCAGCCATCTACCGGATGGACTACGCCGGCGTCGCCGGCATGCTCTGCGGCAGCATGGCCAACCCGATGGCCCTCAGCTACGCCAACACCACCATAGAAGGCGACGAACCCTCCGTATCCTACGCCACAGTATACCCCGTCTCCATGTTCCTCCGCATCATCACCGCACAGTTGCTGATAGCGCTGTGGTGACAAGTATAACAGTATGAAAAAACCCCGTTTTTCGCCAACGGGAGGAAAGTATTGTGATATTCTCCCACAGCCCACCGTTTTTTTGTAAAGTGTTTGGAAATCGTCGGCGAAAAGTGTCAAATCCTTGCTTATCATCTGTATTTCCCCGTGGAACCGTCTTTGTTTGTAAAGACGAATTTGCATAAGAGAACTTGACTGCCCGCTGAAGCATCAAGCCTGCTCCGGCACTCGCCATGGCGAGTGCTGGAGCAGGTTGAGGGCGTTAAGCAAAGAAGGGATTATTGCAGATTCAGGCGTTTTACGATGATTTTCGAGGTGGTCAGCTTGCTGTCTTTGCGCAGTTGCAGGCCGGCGTGGGCAATGCTGGGGCGGATGGTCAGGCTCAGCCGGTCGCCGGCGTGGGCTTGTGCCGTGGA
>JAISMW010000003.1 GCA_031276545.1 Tannerellaceae bacterium | reverse complement strand
GCCCTTATTTATATATAGCGCAAATTTAATGCTTTTAAAGCTAATCGCAACAGGTCAAAGACCGCATTTTATCAAATGTTTAAAGTGGGAGGAATGGGAGTCCTTAACTAAACGACATTGTGTTTCAAACATTGTTTTTGTCTTTTCCCCTGAAGCATATCTATAATAAGCTTCAAAGCGCTTAAGTTGGTTAATGGAATATCCAAGTATGGTAATGTCATTAGGTGAAATTTGATTATTGCTCCTGTTTAGGATGTTTTCGTGTATTACCTTCTTCGAATATTTGCACTACTTATTTAAACATTTGCATTAGTTTTCTTCATATTTGCAATCATTATTGTCTTATTTACCATCATTACGGATATATTTGACATCATTACTGCTATATTTACATTTATGACTTGGAGGCGGGCGAACGCAAGCGGGAGGCGGGGATGACGGCGCCGGCCTGTAACATCTGTTTCGGCTGATTGGACTGTCGGATCAATTCTTTTATGGGACGTGCTTACAGATCGTGTATTTTTATCTATGTTTGCTCTTCAATCATGGATTATTAGTGTATGAATCTGAAATTTGTTATCGGTCTTGTCTTTGTTTTTTGTGCTGCCGTGCGGGGTTTTGCCGTACCGGAGGAGAAACCGGCGGCGCAGCTTGTGTATCAAACGGAAATGTTCGGCTCGGGGGCTACGGGGCTTTATACTCCGTTTTGGATGGTGAGCAACCGCTACGGGATGGTGCCGCTGCGGGCGGGTAATGCTTTCCTGAGTGCGGGGATGGTGTATGGCGGGAGGCTCGGCGGGGGGTTCCGGTGGCAGGCCGGTCTGGATTTGGCGGTGACGGCTCCCCGTTATCGCAAGGTTTTTGTCCGGCAGCTTTATGCCGAACTGGGGTGGCGGTCTTTGTTGTTTAGCCTGGGCAGCAGGGAGCAGGCGGGGTTTCTTTGGGACAGGGAGCTGAGTTCGGGCGATATGGTGCTGTCGGCTAATGCTCGTCCGATTCCGGAGGTGAAGATACGGATAGCGGAGTATACTGTTGTGCCGGGGACGGGCAGGCGGCTGTTTGTGAAGGGGGATTTCAGCGCGGGGCGTTCTTCGGACAGTCGCTATCTGGCTTCGTTCGCCCGGAGCGATCAGGTTTATATTGAGGATGTGCTGTGGCATCATAAGTCTCTTTTCTTCAAGTTGCAGTTTCCTTCCGGCAGCCGCTTTCCGTTTGCGCTGGAACTGGGGTTGCAGCACGCGGCTCAGTGGGGAGGTGTTTATACGGATGGCAGCGGACGGAGGCAGCCGCAGTCGCTGACGGATTTTGCCAGGGTGGTGGCCGGCCTGAGCGGTGGGGAGGATGCTACGGAGATGGACCGGGTCAACGTGCTGGGCAATCAGTATGGTTCGTATGATATGCGGCTGACGTATAAGCAGGCTCGATGGGGGATTGGGGTTTATCACCAGCGGTACTTTGAGGATAAGTCGGGGACTATTTTCGGGAACGGGAAGGATGGGTTGTGGGGGATTCAAGTGGATCTGCCGGAGATTCCGTGGCTGCAAAAGATAGTGGCGGAATGTATGGATACTCGCCACCAGAGCGGCCCGCTGCACTTCCTGGCTTTCGATCATCAGAAATATCCCGGTATCGGCGGGGGGGCCGACCGTTATTACAATAACGAGGAATATAGTACGGGGCTTTCTTATTTCAACCGGAGTGTGGGGACTCCTCTGCTGCCGTCGCCGGAGTATAATACGGACGGGAAGGTGGGTTTCAAAAATACCAGGGTGTATGCCTGGCATGTCGGGATTTCCGGAAGGATTACTTCGCGGATTGCCTACCGCCTGCTGTATACGGCGGCGGATTCCTGGGGGACGCCTTATCGTCCTTTCCTGAACAATAAGACGGGTACGTTTGCTTTGCTGGAAGTCACCTGCCGGCATCCCCGGCTGCCGGGGTGGACGTTTACCGGTTCCGTGGCTTCGGATACGGGGACGATGCTGGGTGGCGAAGGCGTCGGTTTCGGTCTGCGCGTGGCTAAACGCGGAATTCTTCCCATAAAGACGAGGCAATGATTTGGCGGCTCTGATCGGCCAGTTGCTGTAAATCTCTGCGGCCGGTCTCGGCGTCTTCTGCTGCAAGGGGGGGATGGATGATCATCTCCATGCGGTGACGTTTCACTTGCAGGGAGCCGATGGGCAAGACCTTGTAAGGGCCGTTCAGGGTGATGGGGACAAGGGGGAGGTTTAAATCGACGGCCAGTTGGAAGGCGCCTCTCCTGAAGCGTCCCATCCTGCCGGTGGGCGTGCGCGAACCTTCGGGGAAGATGGCCATGGATGCTCCCCGCTTCAGCGCCAGTCCTGCTTCTTTGATGCTGCGGGATGCGCGGGATGCGGACTGATCGACAAAGATAAATCCTGCCGCCCGGCAGGCTGCTCCCACGAAGGGGATTTTCCGCAGGCCGGCCTTCATCATCCATTTGATGGGGGTTCCGAGGAAACCGTAAATCAGAAAGATATCGAAAGCTCCCTGATGGTTGGCCACAAAGATGTAGGACTGTCCGGGACGGATATGTTCGCGTCCGCGTACCTTTACCGGACAGAGCGCCAGGTAGCAGGCTGCTCTCGACCAGATCATCCCCGGATAATAGGAAAAGATTCGTTCGCCTCCCAGGAGGCAGCCTGCCAGGGTTGTCAGGGCTGTCAGGATGGTGAGCAGCAGAAAAACGGGGAAGAAAATCACCCAAATGTATATGGAATAGAGTATGCGTATCATGGTTGAATCGGTGAAGGGTTTATTGTTCCAGGCGGGCGCTTTCGACTTTCAGCAGACCGGCTTTGAGGTGTTCGGCTTTGCTTTTGCGGATGCGGAGCGTCATGCGGCAGTCCATCCCGAAGGAGCGGGAGAGGATGAGGGGGTTGTTTTCTTTTATGATTCGCATGACGCCGTTCAGATGGGGATATTCGAAGCATACGGTGACGTCTTCGTCTACGGTGCGTTCCACGATTTCGGCATGGGCTATTGCGTCGGCAGCGGCGGAGCGGTAGGCTGCAATCAGTCCGCCCGTTCCCAGTTCGATTCCTCCGAAGTAGCGTACTACGAGTATCAGGATGTCGGTGAGCCGGTGGGAATTGATTTGTCCGAGGATGGGTTTGCCGGCGGTGGAGGAAGGTTCGCCGTCGTCGCTTGCGCGGAAGTTGAGGCGATCGCTTCCCAGCATATAAGCCCAGCAGAGATGGCGGGCGTCGAAGTATTGCCTGCGGTAGCGGTCGAGTTGTTCCTTCACCTCGTCGGTCGTGCGTACGGGAAGGGCGTAGGAGAGGAATCGGCTGCGCTTTTCGGTATAATAGCCTTCGGAAGGCGCCGGGATGGTTCGGTAGCTGTCGTCGGCCATGGCTCAGTCGGGGATATGGGTCTGCTGTTCCTCGAGATAGGCGCGGAAATCTTTCATAATTTCTTCTATTTCTTCGATGAAATAGGGGTCTTCCACTTTTTCTTTTATGGCTTTGTAATAGGCTTCGATGGCCGGAAGCGCACAGATATCCTGTCCGCGCAGCAGGAAATAGGGTTCTTCCTTCTCGACGCACTGTTTGATCATCATGATGGGATTCTTCATCGTGTCTTTATTTTTTGGGGGTTTATTTTTTCAGTTCGTTTTTCAGGAAGGGAGCGGTAAAGCTTCCTTCTGCTCCACCGGCCACCATTTGTTCCGGCGTGCCGCAGTAGAGCACCTGTCCGCCTTTGCGTCCGCCTTCGGGTCCCATGTCGATGATATAATCGGCGCATTTGATGACGTCCAGGTTGTGCTCGATGACGATAACCGTATTTCCTTTGTCCACCAATTGATTGAGGACGTCCAGCAGGACGCGTATGTCTTCGAAGTGCAGTCCGGTGGTCGGCTCGTCCAGGATATAGAGGGTTTTGCCGGTGTCTTTTTTGGCCAGTTCGGTAGCCAGCTTGACGCGCTGGCTTTCGCCTCCCGAAAGGGTGGTGGAGGGTTGTCCCAGCTTGATGTAACCCAGTCCGACGTCCTGCAGGGCTTTGATTTTCGACAGGATGGCGGGGACGTTTTCGAAAAATTCCACCGCCATATTGATGGTCATGTCCAGCACGTCGGCAATGGATTTGCCGCGGAAGCGCACTTCCAGGGTTTCGCGGTTGTAGCGTTTCCCCTGACATTCCTCGCAGGGTACCAGCACATCGGGCAGGAAGTTCATTTCTATCGTCTTATATCCGTTTCCTTTGCATACTTCGCAGCGTCCGCCGGATACATTGAACGAGAAGCGTCCCGCTTTGTAGCCTCTCACCTTGGATTCCGGCAGGTCTACAAACAGGTTGCGGATGTCGGAAAAGACTCCCGTATAGGTAGCCGGGTTGCTCCGGGGCGAGCGGCCGATAGGCGACTGGTCTACATCGACCACTTTGTCTATATGTTCGATTCCTCTGACGGACTCGCAGGGGAGAGGGTCTTCGAGCGAGCGGTAGAAATGGCGGCTCAGGACAGGCCGGAGCGTACGGTTTATCAGGCTGGACTTGCCGCTTCCCGATACGCCGGTGACGCAGATGAAGACGCCCAGCGGGAAGCTTGCGTCTACCTTCCGGAGGTTGTTTCCCGACGCTCCTATGATTCGGATGGATTTGCCGTTTCCCTTTCGCCGCTCTGCGGGTACGGCAATTTCCGTCTCTCCGTTCAGGTAGGCGGAGGTGAGCGTGCGGGCTTTCAGCATTTCTTCCGGAGTGCCGGCGAAGACGATTTCGCCTCCCAGCCGTCCGGCCTTCGGCCCCATATCGACGATGTAGTCGGCGTTGAGCATCATTTCCTTATCGTGCTCTACCACGATGACGGAATTGCCCGTATCGCGCAGTTGCTTGAGCGAGCGGATGAGGCGGATGTTGTCTCGCTGGTGCAGTCCGATGCTGGGTTCGTCCAGGATATAGAGCACGTTGACCAGTTGACTGCCTATCTGCGTAGCCAGGCGGATGCGCTGGCTTTCTCCTCCCGAAAGGGAAGCGGAAGCCCGGTTCAGCGAGAGGTATTCCAGTCCTACATCCAGAAGGAATTGCAGCCTCGCACGGATTTCTTTCAGTATTTCTGCGGCAATCAGTTGCTGCTTCCTGCCGATCCGGTTTTCCACTCCGTCCAGCCACTCATAGAGTTCGGAAATATCCATGGCGGACAGTTCGGCAATGTTCTTTCCGTCTATTTTGTAATGGAGGGCTTCGCGGTTCAGCCGCTGCCCCTTACATTCGGGGCAAACGGATACTTTGATAAACTGTTCGGCCCATTTCTGCGCCGAGGCGGAGGAGTCGTTGTCCTGCTGCATCAGGATGTATTTGGCCACGCCTTCGTACGAAAGGAAATAGTTGGAATTAGGCCCCAGGGATGCGTTTTTTATTTGCAGTCGTTCGTCTGTCCCGTTCATAATTTCGTCTATTGCTTCTTCGGGAAGATCCCTGACGGGGGTTTTGACGGTGACGCCGTGTTTTTCGCATATCGCTTCGATTTGCCAGAATATAAGCGAGTTTTTGTATTTCCCCAGCGCGACGATTCCTCCGCTGTAAATGCTCAGCGAGTCGTCCGGCACGATTTTCTGCATATCCAGGAGGTTTACGACGCCCAATCCTTTGCATTTGGGGCAGGCGCCCTGGGGAGAGTTGAACGAAAAATTATGGGGAGCCGGTTCGCTGTACGAGAGTCCTGTATGCGGATCCATCAGCCGGCGGCTGTAGTGGCGTATGTCTTTTGTTTCATTATCGAGGATGAGTATCAGGCCGTCTCCCTGCTTCATGGCGCCGGCCAGACTGTTTTTCAGCCGGCGTTCGTCGTTTGCCGAGACGATCAGTTTGTCTATCACCACTTCGATGCTGTGCATCTTGTAGCGGTCTAATTTCATACCGTGGCGTATTTCCTGTATCTCGCCGTCTACCCGTACATTCAGATAGCCCTTTTTCCGTACCTGTTCGAACAGTTCCTTGTAATGTCCTTTCCTGTTGCGTACGAGCGGCGCCAGCAGATAGACGGGCTTCCCCCGGTAGCTGTCCATCACGAGTTGCAGGATCTGCTCTTCGGTGTATTTCACCATCTTTTCGCCGCTGAGGTAGGAATAGGCCTCTCCGGCGCGTGCATAGAGCAGACGCAGGAAGTCGTACAGTTCGGTGGTAGTTCCCACGGTGGAGCGGGGGTTGCGGTTGGTTGTTTTCTGTTCGATGGAGATTACGGGGCTTAGTCCGGTAATCCGGTCGACATCCGGCCGCTCCATATTCCCCAGGAAGTTGCGGGCATAGGCCGAGAAGGTTTCGATATACCGCCGCTGTCCTTCGGCAAAGATGGTGTCGAAGGCCAGGGAGGATTTGCCGCTTCCACTCATGCCGGTGATGACGGTCAGCGTATTGCGCGGTATATCCACATCAATATTTTTCAGGTTATGAACGCGTGCGCCCCATACCGAAACAAATCCTCCTTCCCAAGCTTCGTTCGTCGGCATCTACCTCTTTTTCTTTTGGTTTTGCTGCCGGCGCAATACTTCCTGCTGCTGCTTTTGCATTTCTTCCAGCCGTTTCATAAAGCCGGATTTCTTCGACGGTTTCTTTTTGTTGGCCTCCAGTTTGGCCAGCAGTTTTTCTTCATTGATAAAGAAGCGGAAGCTCAGTGTCTGGAGGATGGTGATCAGTGTGGAGATAAAGTAATAGTAGCTCAGACCCGAAGCGCTCTGGTTGAGGAATACAAGCAGCATCAGGGGCATCATGTATACCATCATAAACTTCATGCCGGGCATTTGCTGCTGGCCGGTATTCGTCATTTCCATATTAAACTTTGCATAGAAGATGTTCACAATGACCATCAGCAGACAGAAGAGACTTATATGGTTGCCGAAATACGGAGAAACAAGCGGGATGTAGGCGTCCCAGTGGATGATGGCGTCGTAGGCCGACAGATCCTGCGCCCAGAGGAAACTCTGCTGCCTCAGTTCGATGGAGGCCGGGAAAAGCATATAGAGCGCTACCAGGATAGGCATCTGAATCAGCATGGGCAAACAGCCGCTCATCGGACTGGCTCCCGCCCGATTATACAGTTCCATGGTGGCTTTCTGCCGTTCCAGCGCCTTGTCCTGTCCGGGATATTTGGCGTTGATTTCTTCCACCTGCGGACGAAGTACGCGCATCTTGGCCGACGACATATAGGATTTGTACGTAAGGGGGAACAAAATGGTTTTCACGATCAGCGTGAGCAGGAAAATAACCAGTCCCATACTGCCGATATGCTTGCACAGGAAATCGAAGATCGGAAGGATAAAATACTGGTTGATCCACCGGAAGACGCTGGCGCCGAGCGGTACGAGTTTCTCCAGATCCAATTGATCGGAGGCCTGGCGATCGTTGTCGTACGACTTCAGTTGCGAATAGAGATTCGGCCCGAAATAATAGCGCAGCTTGGTCGCCTCCCTGCCCGACAGGTCGAAAGGCAGAGAGGTGATGACGTTCAGGTGTTTCAGGTAAGCGCCATCCGTCAGTTGTTTGGAGTCGAGTGTGGTGGCCTCGAAACCGTCGTCGGAGATCAGGATGGTGGAGAAGAATTTATCTTTGAAGGCAATCCAGCGCAGGCGATTGGTGATTCGCTCGCTTTTGTTGCCGCTCAGACCCAGGTTTTCCACGTCGTCCGCCACGAATTTGTAATACAGTCCGGTGTACTGGTCTTCGTATTTGCGTCCTTTTTCCTGCTGGCGCACGAGCTGTTCCCACGTCAGGTCTACGGCATTGGTACTTGGAGCCAGCACGCCGTTCAGCCCTTGGCCTGCGATGGTATAGTGCAGCGTATAGCCGTTTTCATCCAGCGTATAGATAAAGTCCAGATAGCTTTCTTCTCCGGCATACAGGCGCATGGAGACCGTCCGGGGATCGTCTCCCTTCACGGGCGCGAAATACAGATCGCCGGTACTGACGATGCGGTTGGTTGCCGTGACCAGCGTGAGGTTGAAGCTCGATTCCTCGCCGTCGAACAGCACCAGCGGCAGGGAGTCGTGGGTGGCATAATTCTTCAGCCGTGCATACGATACTCGTCCGCCTTTTGTGGAGATGCGTATTTCCAGTTGTTCGTTTTCCAGGACGGCATATTCTTCTGTTCCGTCCATGGATGCGGCAAAGACGCCGAAGTTTTTTTCTCTCTCTTCCAGCTTTTCCTGTTCCGAAAGGATTTCATCCGTCCCGGCGGCGGGTGTACGCGATGTGTCCTGACGCTGTGCTTCCTGCAATTGCCTTGCCTGTTCGACGTAGGCGATGGAATCCTGCAGACGCCGCGCTTCAAGCTGTTCGGGCGTGGGCTTGTTCAGCCAGGTAAACAAAAACAAAACAAGTCCGATAAGTACGAATCCGATTACTGTATTTTTATCCATGTGTAAAGTATTATTTGTTTTCAATGGCAGCTTTCACGAAGCTGACGAAAAGCGGGTTGGGGTTCACTACGGTACTGTTGTATTCCGGATGGTACTGCGTGCCGATAAACCATTTCAGCGCGGGTATTTCCACCACTTCCACCAGTCCGGAGTCGGGGTTTTCGCCCACACATTTCATTCCCGCCGCTTCAAACTGCGCTCTGTATGCGTTGTTGAATTCAAAGCGGTGGCGATGTCGCTCCTGTATAAATTCTTTCCGGTAGGCCTGGCAGGCCTTGGAATCTTTTTGCAGTACGCAGTCGAAGGCTCCCAGACGCATCGAGCCTCCCATATTGATGATATTCTTCTGGTCTTCCATCAGGTCGATTACCTTATAGGGCGCCGAGGGTTCCATTTCCGTAGAATTGGCGCCCTCCAGCCCCAGCACGTTGCGGGCAAATTCAATCACCATGCACTGCATGCCCAGGCATACGCCGAAGCAGGGTCTGTCGTGCTCGCGTGCATAGCGGATGGCCGTCAGTTTGCCTTCTATTCCCCTCTGTCCGAATCCCGGCGCCACCAGGATGCCGTCCAGGTCTGCCAGCAGTTCGTCCACGTTGGCCTCCGTTATCTTTTCCGAATGAATCGGGCGCAGGTCCAGCTTGCGGTCGTTATAGATGGCGGCCTGCAGGAGCGATTCGTCAATCGACTTATAGGCGTCCTGCAGTTCTACATACTTCCCTATCAGACCTATCCGGACGCTTTCCGTAGCGCCGGCTTTCTTCCGGAGGAACTTTTTCCATTTCGCCATATCGGGGGTGGAATCTACCGTCATGCCCATCTTCTTCAGCACGATGGCGTCCATATTCTGGTTTTGCAGCACTATCGGCACTTCGTATATGGTGGGTACATCGACCGACTGCATCACGGCCTCTTCTTCCACGTTGCAGAACAGGGCTACCTTGCGGATCAAATCCGGTTTCAGGAGCCTTTCGGTACGCAGTACCAGGATGTCGGGCTGGATGCCCAGTTCCTGAAGCTGCTTCACGGAGTGCTGCGTCGGCTTGGTTTTGTATTCCTTGGCAGCCGCGATGTAGGGCACATAGGTAAGATGCACGCAGATACAGTGTTTGCCCAGTTCCCATTTGAGCTGGCGCACGCTTTCGATAAAAGGAAGCGATTCGATGTCTCCCACGGTTCCCCCTATCTCGGTGATGACAAAGTCCACTTTGTTTTTCGACAGCAGCTTCACATTGCGCTTTATTTCGTCGGTGATATGCGGGATAATCTGCACGGTTTTCCCCAGATAATCCCCCCTGCGTTCCTTGTCTATCACCGCCTGATAGATGCGCCCGGTGGTGACGTTGTTCGCACGAGTGGTAGGAATATTCAGGAAGCGTTCGTAATGCCCCAGGTCTAAATCCGCTTCGTGGCCGTCTACCGTCACGTAGCATTCGCCGTGTTCATACGGATTCAGGGTTCCGGGATCTATATTGATGTAGGGGTCGAATTTCTGTATCGTCACCTGATACCCCCTTGCCTGCAGCAGCTTCCCCAGCGAGGCGGAAACGATGCCTTTCCCCAGAGAAGAGACCACGCCACCCGATACGAATATGTATTTTGTATCTGCCATTATCAAACTGTTTTAGTTGTATTTATTATTTCTATTGATTTTTACGAAAGTGCAAATGTAATTATTTTCATCAAAGGGAACCAGCCGTACCCTCTTTAATTCTGTCCGCCCGCCCGTCCGAAGTACGGACGCCTCCGCATTGCTTTTGGCGTTCCGGAAAACAAAGTCTATCTTTAGCGCAATTTGGAAATAAAGAAGGAAAAACACCACGCTCAATATATTTTCGTGACCCATAGAAATGTCACTATTATTGTATCACTCATTAAAAACAAACATTATGATGAAGTATCTGTATCTTTTTACGTGCTGCCTCTGCATTGCATCATGCAATCCCAATCACATCGAATCGGAAGAGGAAAACGGTAAGGAATCTGTCGAACCGAAGACAGACAGCAGTGAACCGGAAACAAACGGAAATACCGCAGACTGCGGCGCCGACAATCCCGCAGAGAATCTCCCCTGGCTAAAGGAACTGATAGAAAAGGCGGAAACCGACCGTACAGGCCATTACCGGGGCACCGTATGGCTCGTCAGCTACAAGGGGAAGAATATCTTTGTGACCGATATGATGCTCGGAAGCGGCGGCATAGCCTATTGGTTTTTCAATTGCGCCGGAAATCATTATGCCGGCAGCGGCGCTCCTGCTGTCGGGGATGGAGTATTCACCGTAGAAGATCCGAAAGACTTTGCCGCTTTCATATCCGGTCTCAAGCTGCATGAAAACGGGGACATTCCCGTGATTTATTCCAATATGCCACTTTAAAAACTTTCAGACTTATGAAAAGAATATGTACAGGCTTATTTCTATGCCTGCTCCTGATATCCGGATGCAGGCAGAGCGAACCGGAGGAAGATATGGCCGGCACTTGCTGGAAACCGATTTACGAATTTGGCAACGGATTCCTTTAATACGCAGCAGCACTATGAAAAGCAAAAAATCATACACCCCATGCAGCAACCCGAAGCGGCGGCTTCCGGCAGGAAGAACAATCACAGTCGTTCATCTTGCACTGCTGACGTTTCTTCTTTGCCGGTGCAACAGCGACAGCATAGAAAAAGAAGAAACCGTGCCGGCAGCCACCCTCGATTGCTTTCCGGCAGTAGAAGATAAATACACCTATCCCGTAACGCCCGGATCGGAAGAATGGCAGACGGCAAACGATGTATACAGCCTGTGCCAACTCCCCGACAGTGTGCTGAAGTCCATCTCCACGCCCGGTTTGATCGATGCGTTGAGGCGGTATAAGCGGAATCCGGAGCAGTGGACTACTGTTATTTCCATCGCTTACATTATGCTGGACGATCCATATTTTCCCATGGCAGCATACTACCGAAACAACACCCGGCTATATGAACAGTCGATAGCCACCGGATATGTTTTTTCTGCCGAACAGTCCGACCTGATTATTTCACTTGCCAACAGCTTTGTTTTAATATGAACAGAATGATCCGTCATCATTTATCGCCCGCAGCAGGGATATACTGGAGTTTTATCTTTTTCATGTTTGCCTGCCAATCGGATCCGGATCTTATTTCGGAGTCCATTCCCCCGATGGAGAACCAACTGGAACTGTCTCATGCGCCGTCCGGAAAGATCCATATAGCCGATGCAAAAGTGGAAATTGATTTCGGATGCGACGAATACATGGCATCCCATATTTTTTCGGAGTACGGTTTGGCAGCCATAGACAAGATTTCTTTGCGCGGAGAATTAATCCGTTTTTACGAACGGAGAAACCCGGTGTTCGAGGATATGTATTCGAGCTTTTTTGACCCCCTCAACGACAACAATTATGTGCTCGCCAAACTGGAATATCTGCTGGCACAGGAATGTGTACAGGATAATTGCAGTTCGCCGACGAGAAGAGCCATATTGCGTATAGCGGTCGACAAGCAAAAGCATAAATACGGAGAGCACAAACTTTCCTACGCAACACGGCAGACAGGCATTTTCCTGATAGCCGTCATTCTGGTCAGGGAAAACGATGCAGACTTTATCTCTGCCGTGCATGAACATACGGATTTTCAAAATGCCCTGCTCCTGAACCAATACATCCGAACGGACAAAGAATTTGCCGATATGCTGATCCGGTATGCGGAACAGCAGTTATCCGTGAAGAACGAATCGTGAATACGCCGGAAGGCGTTAAAGTGGCTCCTCTGTTCCCTGACCCCGCACTGACCCGCACTGCGCTGCCCCACACTGCACTGCGCTGCACTGCCCCCGCACTGCGCTACGCTGCCCCCGCACTGCGCTACGCTGCCCCCGCACTGCGCTACGCTTGTACGGGGTTATCGAGAGGGCAACCCCTTCCGGGGTTAAAGTGACTCCTCTGTTCCTCGAACCCGCACTGACCCGCACTGCACTGCACTACACTGCACTACGCTGCCCCCGCACTGCGCTACACTTGTACGGGGTTATCGAGAGGGCAACCCCTTCCGGGGTTAAAGTGACTCCTCTGTTCCCTGACCCCGCACTGTGCAGCACAGTGCGGGGCAACTCGACGGCATCCGGACATATAACCCCGGAAGGGGTTACCCTCTCGATAACCCCGTCCAAGCGGAGCGCAGTGCGGGGGCAGTGCGGGGCAACTCGACAGCATCCGGACATATAACCCCGGAAGGGGTTACCCTCTCGATAACCCCGTACAAGCGAAGCGCAGTGCGGGGCAGCGAAGCGCAGTGCGGGGGAAGTGCGGGGTAGCTCGACGGCATCCGGACAATAACCCCGGAAGGGGTTACCCTCTCGATAACCCCGTACAAGCGTAGCGCAGTGCGGGGGCAGTGCAGCGCAGTGCGGGGCAACTCGACAGCATCCGGACGTATAACCCCGGAAGGGGTTGCCCTCTCGATAACCCCGTACAAGCGTAGCGCAGTGCGGAGGCAGTGCAGCGCAGTGCGAGGCAACTCGACAGCATCCGGACAATAACCCCGGAAGGGGTTACCCTCTCGATAACCCCGTACAAGCGAAGCGCAGTGCGGGGGCAGTGCGGGGTACAAGGGGTAAATATTTTCTGAAATGGCTTGTACCAATTGGTACAAGGACAAAATATCTTCTGAAATAGCTTGTACCAATTGGTACAAGGGCAAAATATCTTCTAAAATAGCTTGTACCAATTGGTACAAGGGCAAAATATTTTCCGAAATAGCTTGTACCAATTGGTACAAGGATAAAATATCTTCCGAAATAGCTTGTACCAATTGGTACAAGGGCAAAATATTTTCTGGAAAGGCTTGTACCAATTGGTACAAGGGCAAAATATTTTCCGGAAAGGCTTGTACCAATTGGTACAAGGGTAAAATATTTTCCGAAATAGCTTGTACCAATTGGTACAAGGGCAAAATATTTTCTGAAGAGGCTTGTACCGATTGGTACAAGGGCAAAATATTTTCTGGAAAGGCTTATACCAATTGGTACAAGGGCAAAATATTTTCTTGAGAGGCTTGTACCGATTGGTACAAGGGTTAAATATTTTTTTTTACCTCTTGCTCATATATGCACAAGGGCTAAATATTTTATTTTACCTCTTGTACCTATCGGTACAGGGGTTTCCCCTACTCTTCTTCGGTTTATACATGAAAGAGGCTGCTTCCATTTGGAAACAGCCTCTTCGGTTTTGTGAGGGGCAGGGTATGCCCCGGATGCAGGGTCAGGGTTTCGGTCCCTGTACCGGTTTACGGATTTAATAGACGCCTTCGCGGGTATCCCACCACAGTTGCTTGCCCCAGCAGTAGTCTTCGATGCCTACCAGGGCTTCCTCCAGCTTGTCTTCGTTATAGAGGTATTCGTTGTTGGGATAGGGCATACGGAAGGGCTGGTCGTTGTGCGCCGTTCCGTAGATGGAATTGAGCGATACGTAGTTCACTTCGCGCGTGGGGATGCCCGTGCGGCGATAGAGGCACCAGGCTTCGTGGTTCTCCTTGAAGAGGGCTACCCACTGATCCCACCAGATGCGTTCCTTGGTGTTGTCCCATTTGCCTTTGCCGGCCAGGTAGGCGTCGGCGTCGGCGGTGGATATTCCGTTGTCTTCCATCGACAGGCGGACGGCTTTTTCGTAGGCTTCTTCTGCGGTGACGCCGGTATTCCAGCCGAGCAGGGTGGCTTCGGCCAGGATGTAGTAGGTCTCGCAGGATTTGTAGAAGGGGGTGAAGCCGGTGGGGTTCTCGCGGTAGAGGGCGCCGATGCGCGACATTTCGCTGAGGAGGGGTTGGCTGGCGGCTCCGTTCTGATATCCGCGGTATTCGCCGTCGGACACGGCCGGCTTGGCGATGACGTGCAGACGGGGGTCTTCCGTCTCCTTCAGGTGGGCGATAAAGGTGTCGAAGAGTCCGTGGTCGTCGCGCGTGCGGAAGTTGTCGTACCAGCGTTCGAAGTAGGGGGAAGAGTTCTGCCAGTAGAAGTAGGCATTGTCTGCGTTTTCTTCGATGAGCGGGTATTTGGCGGGATTGGCCACGATTTCTTCGAGGGTGCTTTTGGCCAGTTCCGTGGCTACGCCGGACAGACGTATGGCGGCGCGCAGGCGGAGGGAGTTGCAGAAGCGTTGCCATTTCTGCATGTCTCCGCCGAAGAGGAAGTCTCCGTCGCCCACTTCGTCATCTCCGAATCCGGCGGCCAGTTCGTCGGCGGCGGCTTTCAGTTCGGCCATTACGGCGGGATAGATTTCCTGTTCGCTGTCGTACTTGGCGTTCAGGATAGCGCCTTTTTCAGGGTCTCCCTTGAAGGCTTCCGAGTAGGGCATATCCCCCCAGGTGTCCAGGTTGTAGAGCCAGAGGAAGTTTCCGAATATGCGGGATACCAGGCGGATGTTTTTGTTGCCTTCCGCGGCGTCTTCGGTTTTTTCCAGAATGTCGTTCAACTGGGTGTTGCTGTAATAGCAGTTGTACCAGCGGTTGCCGAAGGTATTGTTGGTAGGCACCAGCCCGCCGAGGTAGTCCATATACTGTATTTTCACGATATAGCCGGCGTAGGTGCCGTATCCGTCCATATCGCCGCCGATCTGTTCGGCCGAGCGGCGGATTACGTTGCCCAGCATATTGGTGGCCGGCACGTCGACGTAAGCGTCGGGGTCGGTGTTGATGTCTTCGAAAGAACCGGTGCAACCGGCCAGCGTGGCGGCGGCCATCAGGGCGACCGTCCATCTGTGTATGCTTTTTCTCATATTATTATCTCCTTATCATTAAAAAGTAAGACCAAGTTTAATACCGAAACTGCGTGAAGAGGGTACCGAAGCCTGTTCGAAGCCTACTCCGCGCGTGTCGCTGGATACGCCGCCCGTTTCGGGGTCGAGGCGCAGGGTGTTTGTCTTGTGTACCCAGAGCAGCGCCAGGTTGGAGCCGATCAGGGAGACGGTTGCTTTGCTGAAGTATTTCGTTTGCCGGAGGAAGTCCTGCGGGAAGGTGTACGAAACGTAGGCTTCGCGCAGCTTGAGGAAGGATCCGTCGAAGACGTACATGGCGTCCACGCCGTTTTCAAACCAGGTCTGGGCATCGGTCTTGATGGTGTTGGGCACCCAGTTGCCGCTGGCGTCCTGCATGACGAATTGTTCGTCGGTCATCACGTCGACGCCGGCAACGATAGCCCGTTCGCGTATGCCGTCTTCCGCCGTGATGGCGGCCGTACCGGCCACGTAGCCGTGGCTCATGGACTGCGACCAGATGTCGCCTCCGATGCGCAAGTCGAGGAAGAAGCCGAAGGCAAGGTTTCTATACGAGAAGTCGTTCCTCCATCCTGCCAGGAAGTCGGGGGATACATGTCCGATTTTTTGTGCGGAGTTCGGAGTAACCAGTCCCCTTTGCGTTACCTTGATGGGGCTGGTGGGATCATCTTCTACTAAGCGTTCGTATCCCGTGCCTACCAGCGTTCCCCAGGGCTGCCCGGCGATGGCCTGGTTGGGTATGCCCCATGTCCAGCCTAACTGAACGACTTTGAGAAGGGGGTGTTCGGGCGCCAGTTCGATAATCATGCTGCGGTCTCTGGAGTAGTTCAGGGTGCTGTTCCAGTTGAGACCTTTGCTGCTGCGCAGGATGTTGCCGCGCAGTTGGAGTTCAATCCCCTTGCTTTCTATTTCGCCGGCATTGAGCAGCATACTGGAAAAACCTACCACGTTGGAAGTAGGGACAGACATAATCTGGTCTCTGGTGGTTTTGTAGTAGTAGGCAAAGTCCACGTGCAGACGGTCGTCAAAGAATCCGGCATCTACGCCTACTTCCCAGGTACGCACGCTTTCGGGCTTCAGCCCCGGATTGGGATACTGGAAGCTTTTGTACATCTGAGCTACGCCACGGAAGGCGCTGGTTTCGGCAAAGTAATAAGCCCGGTTGCGGTAGGGCGAGGTGGCCGAGCCTATTTCAGCCCATCCTCCGCGCAGCTTCAGGAAGGTAAGGATGTCGCCTTTCAGTCCTGCGAAGGATTCGGTGGGAATCCAGCTCAGGCTGGCCGAGGGATAGAAGAAGGGGTCGCGGATGGTGGAGCTCCAGTCGTTGCGGGCGCTCAGGTCGAGGTAGAGCTGGTTTCTCCATCCTGCGGAGCCGGAGGCATAGACGGAATTGGAGCGTATGTGGCTATGATCCATTTCGTTTACGGCGTCTCCCGCTTTGTTCGCTATGGTATAGACGCCCCGCACGGTCAGCGCGCTGGCTCCCAGGAGTGCGTATTCGTAGCTGTTGTCGCGGTAGTTGGCTCCTGCCATGGCGGAGACGTTGAAGTCGCCCCAGGTTTTATTGAAGGAAGCGAGGAAGTCGAGGTTCAGCTCGGTATTCTTCGTCATCCGCTGTTCGAATCCTCCGTCGGGATGGTCGGAATAGTCCTTGTAATAGTGTTCGAAGGTCTGCGCATTGTAGTAGTCCACGCCGGCGCGTCCTTCAAACTTCAGAAACTCGAAGGGCTGGTAGTAGAGCGAAGACTTGGCGAAGATACGGTCTCGCTGGTAGCTGTTCCGGTTTTCGTTGACGGTGAAATACGGATTCATGTGGTAGTTGTTGTTCCAGTTGTAATACGTATAGTTGCCGGCTGCATCTTTCTCGTCCCAGTTGTCTTTCAGGGTCTGCATATTGATTTGTCGTGCCGACCATACGTAGAGTCCGTTGATGGGGTTGTTGCCTCCGTATCCCTGTGCCGGGATGTTGTCGCTTTCGGTACGGGTGTAGTTGGCCGAGAGGTCGAATTTCACCTTTTCGTTCAGCTTCATTTCCGTATTGATTTGTCCGCCGTAGTGCTTCTGGTCGGTATTGGGTACCGTACCGGCCTGGTCGCGGAAGGAGAGCGAGGCGCGCGTGCTGGATTTGTCGCTTTCCGAAAGCACCGATACGGTATGGTTCATGGAGTATCCGAGGCGGAAGAAATCCCTCACGTTGTTCGGCCTTGAGATCCATTCGGTAGCTTGTCGCACGCCGCCCGTCACGGGGCTGTCGTACTGCGGCAGCTTGAGTCCGATGTCCAGGCGGGGTCCCCAGGATTCGTCGTAGAAGTCGTTCACGCCGTTGCTTCCGTCCACCCAGGCAAAGCTGCTGTTGAGGGCGTAATCCTGATAGCTTTCTCCTTCTCCGTACAGATTATAGTGGTATTCGTCGCCGTCGTACCCCTGTCCGTAGATATTTTGCAGGCGTGGAAGGGTGGATACCTGGTCTACGGTGAGGCTTCCGTCGTAGGAGATGGTTACGCCCTTGCCTTTCTTGCCGGTTTTGGTGGTAATCAGCACCACGCCGTTACCGGCGCGCATACCGTAGAGGGCGGCCGATCCGCCTTTCAGCACGGTGATGGTTTCGATGTCTTCCGGGTTGATGTCGTTCAGCCCGGAGCCGTAGTCTACGCCCACATACGTATTGTTCCCCGAACGCTGGGTATCGTTTGCGATGGGGATACCGTCTACAATAATCAGCGGCTGCTGATCCTGGCTGAAGGAAGAGTTCCCGCGGATGGTAATACGCGAAGAAGCGCCCACCGATCCGCCGAACTGGTTGATCTGTACACCGGCCACTTTACCGGCCAGCGATCCTGTGACGCTAATCTGTCCGGCCTTGGTGAGTTCTTCGGATTTCACTTCCTGAATGGCGTAGCCCAGCGATTTCTTTTCGCGCGTAAGCCCCATAGCGGTTACGACCACTTCTTCGAGGTTCTGTGCGTCGGGATCCATCACGACGGTCATCCGCGGCGAGACGGGTACCTCCTGCGCTTTCATGCCGATGTAGGAAAACACCAGTGTGGTTGCACCTGCCGGAACATCCAGCGAGAACGTTCCGTCGAAGGCCGTTATGGTCCCCACGGAAGTTCCCTTCACGACTACGGAAGCGCCGATAACAGGCTCCTGGTCTTCCGAAGAAGTGACGGTACCCGTTACCCTGCTTGTTTGAGCCGTTGCAAGCCCCATGCCTGCGAAGAGGCAGAGGAGCATGTTGGTAATCAATCTTTTTTTCATAAAAACTTTTTTAATTAGAATAAATAATTATCTGGTTGGTATTCGCGTTATATAAGTTACATAATTACGAGTAAAGCGCCGTTCCGGAACAAAAGCTGTCCGGTTGTCCAGTTGAATTAAATCGTGCAAATGTAGCAATATAATATTATTAAAATAACATCTTAATGATTAAACAGAAAGTAAACCCTGCATTATTCTTCTCCACATGACAGCTAAACGGCGGTAAAACTTACAGGTAAACCGGGCAGTGGAAGTAAAAACAATTCGTTACATTAATTTTTTTGTACTTTTGCGCAGTGTCATACAAACAGTAAGGAGATGAATCCAACAGAACTAAGTGAACAGGAAATATTTAGACGCAACAGTTTGGAGCAGTTGCGCAAATTGGGGATAGAACCGTATCCGGCGGCAGAGTATGTAACCGACGCCCGATCAAAAGAAATCAAAGAATCATTCAAGGACGAAGATACCTCGCGGCGCCAGGTAAGTATAGCCGGGCGCATCATGAGCCGCCGCATCATGGGGAAAGCTTCCTTTATGGAACTGCTGGATGCAGAGGGCAGAATACAAATCTACATATCGCGCGACGACCTTTGCCCCGGAGACGACAAGGAACTGTACAATACAGTATTCAAAAAGCTGCTCGACATCGGCGATTACGTCGGCATCGAGGGGTATGTATTTCGCACGCAGATGGGAGAAATCTCTGTGCACGCCTCCAAACTGACGGTACTGGCCAAATCGCTCCGCCCGCTTCCCGTCGTAAAGATGAAGGACGGCGTGGTGTACGACGGCTTCAACGACCCTGAACAGCGCTACCGCCAGCGCTACGTAGACCTGGTGGTGAACGAGGGTACGAAGGACGTATTCCTCAAACGGACGAAGATCTTCAACTCAATGCGCGAGTTCTTCAACAGCCGGGGCTATCTGGAAGTAGATACGCCCGTGCTGCAAAGTATTCCCGGCGGAGCTGCCGCCCGTCCCTTTATCACCCACCACAACGCGCTGGACATCGACCTGTATCTGCGCATTGCCAACGAATTATACCTGAAACGCCTGATAGTAGGCGGCTTTGAGGGAGTGTATGAATTTAGCCGCAACTTTCGCAACGAAGGCATGGACCGTACGCACAATCCCGAATTTACAGTGATGGAAATCTATGTAGCCTACAAGGATTACAACTGGATGATGCGGTTCACCGAACAACTGCTGGAAAAGATATGCCTCGACGTGCACGGCGCTACACGCGTACAGTTTGCCGGCAAAGAGATTGACTTCAAGGCTCCGTACAGACGCATCACGATGATAGACGCCATCCGGGAACATACCGGAATAGACATCAGCGGAATGCAGGAAGACGAACTGCGCGAAGTATGCCGCCAAACGGGTGTGGAACAGGACGGCTCCATGGGTAAAGGGAAACTGATCGACGCCATCTTCGGAGATAAATGCGAAGCAAACTACATCCAGCCTACCTTTATTACAGACTATCCCATCGAAATGTCGCCCCTCACCAAGAAACACCGGAATAACCCGGAACTGACGGAACGTTTCGAACTGATGGTCTGCGGCAAGGAAATAGCCAATGCCTATTCCGAGCTGAACGACCCGGTAGACCAACGCATCCGCTTTGAAGAACAGTTGAAGCTGAGCGAAAAGGGAGACGACGAAGCCATGTTTATCGACCAGGATTTCCTTCGCGCACTGGAATACGGTATGCCGCCCACCAGCGGTATGGGTATCGGAATGGACCGTCTGGTGATGTTCCTCACCGGACAGGAAAGTATACAGGACGTCCTGTTCTTCCCGCAAATGAGGCCGGAATGGAACACCCAAACCGAAAACAAACAGACACAATGATACTGCCCGGAAAGATTGCCATCATGGGGGGAGGAAGCTGGGCTACAGCTCTGGCGAAGATTGTACTGTCTACACAAAACTATGTCCACTGGTATATGCGCCGTCCCGATCAGATTGAGAAGTTCAGGCAGTTGGGGCATAATCCCAGCTATATCACAAGCGTACGGTTTGATACGGAAAAGATAAAATTCTACTCCAATATCAACCAGGCGATCCGGGAATCGGATATTCTGGTATTTGCCACGCCCTCCCCTTTCCTGAAGCAGCATCTCAAAAAGATAAAGACCCCGATGCACGATAAGTTTATCGTTTCGGCCATCAAAGGGATTGTTCCCGACGAAAACATGCTGATAACCGACTACTTTGCCGAATATTACAAAGTGCCGGTAGACAGTATTGCCGTAATCGGAGGCCCGTGCCATGCGGAAGAAATTGCCCTGGAGCGCCTCTCCTACATTACACTTGGCTGCAGGGATATAGAAAAGATAAAGCCCCTGTCGGAGGTGTTCCGCAATTCCTATCTGCGAAACATACTCAGCCGGGACGTGGCCGGTATAGAATATGCGTCCGTACTGAAGAATGTATATTCTATTGTAGCCGGTATTTGCCACGGAATGAAATACGGAGACAACTTCCAGGCGGTATTCCTTTCCAATGCCATACAGGAAATGCGCCGCTTTGTAGATGCCGTGGGCGATGTACGGCAGGATATTACCGACTCGGTTTACCTGGGAGATCTACTGGTAACAGCTTATTCGCGCTTCAGCCGGAACCGTATATTCGGAACCATGATAGGCAAAGGATACTCCGTGAAAATAGCCCAACTGGAAATGGAAATGATAGCCGAAGGCTATTACGGCACAAAGTGCATCCACGAAATAAACGAAAAGTACAAAGTAGACATGCCCATACTCAATGCGCTGTACGGCATACTGTACGAAAAGAAATCTCCCATCACCGTGATTCAACGATTAACAGAAACATTCAAATAGTTATTATCATGAAACGTATTACTCTTCACATCGACAAAGCCCTGGGCGTTGCCGGCAAAGAACAGGTCTGCGCCTGGGAAGCAAAAACAAAAACAAGTATCGAGGCGCTGCACAGCGGCAGCGGCGCCGGGAATGATTTTTTAGGCTGGCTGCATCTCCCTTCTTCCATTACGGATGCAGAGCTGGCAGACATCGAACATACGGCCGGACTGCTTCGCTCGAAATGCGAAGCGGTAGTGGTGATTGGTATCGGTGGAAGCTATCTGGGCGCCAAAGCCGTGCTGGAAGCCCTGAATCACAGTTTCGACTCCCTGCTGAGCGAACGTAAAAATCCGGTGATACTCTATGCCGGTCATCATATCGGTGAAGACTATCTGTACGAACTCAGCGAAGTGCTGAAAGGAAAATCATTCGGGCTGATCAATATCTCCAAGTCGGGTACCACCACCGAACCGGCCCTCGCCTTCCGCATCCTGAAAAAACAGTTGGAAGAAGCCGTCGGCAAGGAAGAAGCCCGGCAGCGCATCGTGGCCGTCACGGATGAAAAGAAAGGCGCCCTGCGGACACTGGCCGATCAGGAAGGATACAAGACCTTCGTGATTCCCGACAACGTGGGCGGACGCTTCTCCGTACTCACGCCGGTGGGTTTACTCCCCATCGCGGTGGCCGGTATCCCGATCCGCGACCTCATACGCGGAGCGCTCGATATGGAAAAGGCAACGGGGAAAGAGGTTCCTTTTGCCGAAAACATTTCGGCCATCTATGCCGCTGTCCGCAACGAGTTATACAGAAACGGAAAGAAGATAGAAATACTGGCCAATTTCCATCCCAAACTCCATTACCTGTCCGAATGGTGGAAACAACTCTACGGTGAAAGCGAAGGGAAAGAAAACAAAGGCATCTTCCCTGCTTCCGTCGACCTCACAACAGACCTTCATTCGATGGGACAGTGGATACAGGAAGGCGAGCGCTCCATCTTTGAAACCGTCATATCGGTGGAAACTCCCGGAAAAAAAGTGGTGGTGCCGACAGACGAAGACAATCTCGACGGCCTGAACTTCCTTGCCGGTAAGCGGGTAGACGAGGTAAACAAGATGGCGGAACTGGGAACCAGTCTGGCGCACGTAGACGGCGGCGTACCCAATATCCGGATATCCATCCCGGAAGTGAACGCGTACTATATCGGGCAATTGCTGTATTTCTTTGAAAAAGCCTGCGGCATCAGCGGTTATCTTTTAGGCGTGAATCCCTTTGACCAGCCCGGGGTGGAAGCCTACAAGAAAAATATGTTTGCCTTGCTGAATAAACCCGGATTCGAAAAAGAATCCGAAGCCATTAAAGCCCGGTTATAATGATTAAAGCCATATTATTCGACATGGACGGCGTCCTGTACGACTCGATGCCGCTCCATGTCACGGCCTGGTCGAAGATATCGGAAAAGTATCACCTGCAATACACGCCGGAAGACTTCTACCTCCTGGAAGGACGTACCGGCGCCACCACCCTGGACGTACTGTTCCGGCGTACATTCGGACGCGATGCCACGGAGAAAGAAAAACAGGAGATCTATCGGGAGAAAACCGAACTCTTCAATCAGGTCAATACAGGACGGGTGATGCCCGGCGCCGCCAAGGTACTGGAGCAGGTAAAAAGGCACGGACTCGAAGCCTTAATCGTCACCGGTTCCGGACAGCACAGTTTGATAGACCAACTGAATCATGATTTCCCCGGCTGCTTTCAACGTGAAAAGATGGTGACCGGTTTCGACGTGCGATACGGCAAACCTCATCCCGAACCTTACCTGATGGGTCTGGAGAAAGCAGGCGTACAAGCCCCGGAAGCCATCGTGATTGAAAATGCTCCGCTGGGCATACAGTCGGCAACGGCAGCCGGCATCTTTACCGTGGCTGTAAATACAGGCCCTCTCCCCGACGAAATCTTATGGAGCGAAGGAGCCGGTTTGCTCTTCCCCGATATGCACACGCTGGCTCAACACTTCGATCGCGTGTTGAGCGCTAAAAGCTGACAGCCTTTCCCGTTTGAGCGCTTTGGATGGCGGCTTCGAGGATACTTACCACCATCAGATTATTCTCCAGAGAAGACAGATCGAGGGGAGATACCTCTATTTCGCCGCGTACCACAGCTTTGAGGTAATAGAATGAATCATTATACGGAGGCTGTAAAGCGGAAGGGGTGAGCGGGATTTCCTTTTTATCGGCATAGACGCGCATCCGGGAAGGCGTATCCTGATAAATATATCCTTTGCTGCCGTAGATGTGCATATCCTTGCGGTTGATCGGCCAGTTCCACGACCCCATAATTTGTACGGTAACGGAAGGATATCGCACCACAATGGTTGCATCGTCGTCCACCCTGGGGTATATGTCGGGCTTTTGATGCTGCAACACCCCGTACACACTCAGAGGTTTTTCGCCTTTCATCAGCCAAGTTGCCAGGTTTGCGCCATAGCAGCCAAAATCTATTACTGCGCCGCCGCCATTTCCTTCAGGGTCGGTGAGCCAGTCCAGAAAGTCTTTTCCGCAGCCTATTTCGACAGGCCCCTGATGCCCGTCGTACACATTGATACGGGTGATAGCGCCGATTTTGCCGTTTTGTATCAGGTGGAAGGCTTCATGATTGGTGGCATACCAGGTTGTTTCGTAATTGGTAAGCAGATGAATGTTGTACTTCCCGGCCAGTTCGGCCATACGGGTGGCATGGGCGGTATTTACGGCAAGCGGCTTTTCGACCATGACGTGTATTCCACGGGGAGCACAGGCTTCCACTACGCTCAGGTGATCGAAAATGGAGCCGTATGCCACAACAACCTCAGGTTTGGTCTTGTCGAGCATTTCACCCAAATCGGCATAAAAGACGGAGCTGTCTACTTTATTGCGAAGCCCGTTGTTTTCCCTGATGCGTTGATCGGCTTCGTATACACCTGCTACGATGAAGTCGCCGCGTTCGATACGCTTTGTCACTTCAGCCAGATGTCCGTGAGATACTCCCGCTATACCCAGCCGTAGCGGTTTGCTGTTTTGTCCCTGTATGAAAGGGGGAAAGGAAAAAAAGACGGAAAGGAGGATGACTTGCATTAATTTGTACGTTTTCATGGTCTTTTGAGATATTCATTTATTCCGCAAATATAGAGACGCAAGCCGTTCCCGGTTGATAGACGAAAACTTATTTCACGTTAATCTATGTTAAGTTGATTGCCATGTAAGATGGACGCATTATTTTTGCCGTGTACTATATAACTAATACACCAAACAGATGGTAAATTTAAATGATGTAAACTTCGGATACCGCAAACACAAGCCGGTATTGCATGAGATAAACCTGGATATCCGGAAGGGGATTATCTACGGTTTATTGGGAAAGAACGGAGAAGGCAAGACTACGCTGCTGCATGTCATCGGCGGTCTGCTGTTTCCGGACAGTGGTCACTGCCGGGTGTTCGGCAGCGAACCGGGTAAACGTGAAGCCGCTTTTCTGCGGAACATATTCCTGCTTCCGGAAGAAATCCTCCTGCCCGACGTCTCCGCCCGGACGTATATCCGGATGTATGCCCCGTTTTATCCGACTTTCAGCGAGGATATACTGACGGAGTGCGTGGAATCTTTCGGGATAGACCTCTCGGCTTCCCTGCGCAGAATGTCGCTGGGACAAAAGAAAAAAGTGGCCATTGCGATGGCTCTGTCCGCGCATACGCCGCTTCTCCTGATGGACGAACCGACAAACGGTCTGGACATACCCTCTAAAAGTATTTTCCGGAAGCTGCTTGCTTCTTTCCTCGGCGAGGAACAGACTGTTATTATCTCGACCCACCAGGTGCGCGACCTGGAAAGTCTGATCGACGCCGTGATTATCCTGGACAACCGGGAAATCGTACTGGACAGCTCACTCGACGAAATTGCCACCAAACTCGACTTCCGCCTCGTAACGCCGGAGGATGACGCTTTCTACCGGGAAGATTCGCCGGCCGGCACGTCCGGCGTCGTACTGAACCGGACGGGCGACCGGAGCGTGGTGTCTCTGGAACTCCTTTTCAATGCGGCTATACAGGCAAAAAATGAAATCAGAAAACTCTTCCACTCTTAAAAAAACAAACCGTATGAATGTAAATTATAATTTTCATCGCATCATGCTCCTTCTGCGCGCCGACTGGATGGAGTACAAAAAAAGTTACCTGCTGAGCGTCGGCGTACTGTTCGCCGTCTGGATGCTGTACATATTTGTCGGATATGCGAACGGAGGCTCCATCGATGCCGGAGTGATGTTCTGGCATATCGGAATGTTCGTCTCCCTTTTGCTGTTTTGCCGGCACGCAGGACGCAAGATGCACCGCCCAAAGGGCGCCTACCTCCTGATACCGGCAGGCAACGGGGAAAAATATACGGCGCTGCTGCTGGAAAGCCTGGTCTACTTCGCAGGGTTCCAGATTGTTTTCTGGATCGGTCTGCTGCTGTGGAAAGCGTTTGCTCCCGGCCTGGATATCCCCTCCCTGTCGCAGGTCTATTATATATTCATTCCGAATGCGGAGGCGGCAAACGGTTCGGAGGCGGCAATATTCTTCCTCTCCGCCCTGCTGTTTCTCGCCTATATGAGTTTCCGGAAGCACGCCCTGCTTATTCTGACGGGAGGAATGGTGGCATACATCGCCCTTTTCCTGCTGATTGCATGGAACGTGTTTGATGGAATCCATATCGGGGATGGCAGCTTCCATTTGTCTTATCTGTATTACGCCATCGCGTTTCTGGCAGACTGCTATCCTGCGGCGATGCTGATATCCGCGCTGGTGGTGATGTATGTGGCCTATCTTAAACTGAAAGAAAAGGAACTGCGATGAACTACTCAAACAGCCAATCCATATTCATACAGATAGCCGACAGAATATGCGATCGCGTACTGAACGGAAAATATCTGCCCGACAGCAGGATTTCTTCCATCAGGGAACTGTCGGCCGAAATGGAGGTGAATCCCAACACGGTGATGCGTTCGTTCGAGCGGCTCCAGCGGCACGGTATTATTTACAACAAGCGGGGCGTCGGCTATTTTATCTCGCCGGAGGCGAAAGCCAAAATACATGATTTGCGACACTTCCATCTGATGGACGAAGTCCTCCCTTCTGTCTTTAAGGAGATGGATTTGCTGGGCATCGGCCTCGACGAATTAACCCATGCATTCCACAGCTATTTATCCACCCGAAAAAATAAATCCGTATGAAACGAAGTACATGTATATTGATCATTCTCTTTGCCGCCCTGTTTGTTTTTCCTTTTGCCGTGGCAGGGCGTTTTTACTTCTTCCCTTCCAGCGATCAGGCCGCAGTGATAGACCGGTACTACCGGATTCTCCGGATAGAGAACCCTTCGCTGCACGCAGAGGATGTGACGCTGTCTAGTGAGAGGGTAAAAGGCGGCAGCCTTCGCTCCTTTACAAGGGAGGAACACCGTAAATTATATTATGAAGGCAGGAAACGCTATCTCCCGGAGGTTCGGGAAGAGGGTGACATCCTGTTTGTAGGCAAACCCCTCGACGCCGCGGATGATGATCCGCTCCGGCTGCACGTGCCGGCCGCCATAACGGATACGGTGATTCTGAATGGAGAGCTGATTTACGGCCGGTAACCGGTCGCCTTCCTGAATACAATGGCAGCCGGATTGCCCCGCGGCAAAACCGGCTGCCGTAAACAGACCCTTCCTCACTGCCGGTTTCGCGCAATCCGGTTCACCACGACGGCAATGGCGCCGTCGCCCGTTACATTGCAGGCGGTGCCGAAACTGTCCATCGCAATATAGAGGGCTATCATCAGCGCCTGGAGGGTCTCGTTGAAACCCAACATGCTGCCCAGCAATCCCAACGCCGCCATAATCGCTCCGCCGGGAACGCCCGGAGCAGCCACCATCGTGATGCCCAGCATCAGGATAAAGCCGCTGAAATCGGCGAAGTTTACGGGATCACCCACCATATACATCGTAGCTATCGCGCAGGCTACAATCTTCATGGTGCTTCCGGCAAGGTGAATCGTGGCGCAAAGCGGTATCACGAATACGGCTATCGACTCTTTCACGCCGTTCCGGAGCGTCTGCCTCAAGGTGACGGGAATCGTGGCGGCAGACGACTGCGTGCCCAGAGCTGTGGCATACGCCGGAAACATATTCCGCAGCAAAACCAGCGGATTCCTGCCCGCTACCAAACCGGCCACCGCAAACTGAATCAGCAGCAGCAGGACGTGCAGGATGAAAATCACCAGAATGACTTTTACAAACATCGACATGATGTTCGCCACCTGACCGCTTACCGTAATATTCAGGAAGATGCCAAAGATATGCAGCGGCAGCAGCGGAATGATAACCGACTGGATCAGCCGGGTAATGATGTCGCGAAAATCCACAAACACGTTTTGCAGGGCGGCGCTTTTAAGTCCCGACATGCCCAGCCCGATGACGAACGACAGCAGCAGGGCTGTCATAATATCCATCAGCGGAGGCATACCGATGGTAAAATAAGACGCAAGCATTTGGTCTTCCGGATTTTCGAGCGCCGAAAGTTCGACGCCCTGCGGAAGCAGTTGCGGAAGCGCCGCCACGCTGCTGAAATAGGTGAAGAACCCCGAAAAGATGGTGGAACCGTATGCAATAAGCGCCGTGAGAGCCAGCAGCTTCCCCGCGCCTTTTCCCAACTCGCCGATCGCCGGAGCCACCAGCCCCAGAATAATCAGCGGAATGGCAAACGAAAGAAAGTTGCCGAAAAGGGAATTGAACGTCACAAAGATGCGCGCAATGCCGGCCGGCAAAAACTGTCCGCAAAGGATACCCGCCCCGATGGCCAGGCCTACCTGCGCCAGCAGGGAGATTCTGAACTTCTTCATGCGAGTTCGGAGGGGATTGAGGCGCCGAACAGCCTGCGGGCTATCCCGTCGAGGGATGCCCCGTCGCCTGTAAAATGAAACACATGATGACGGTGAGACAGCGATTCCCCGGGAGCAAGGAAGGCCGCCGGCGATCCGCTTTCCAGCTCTAGAAAAGGCCCCATGATGCTGCCGTCGTCCAGCGGGCCGTCGTTGTAGGCATTGAACACATCGCCCTCCAGGGGATTTTTCTCCGGATTCCATTCCTGATTCAGGTACACGGCGTCCCGGTCTACATCGAAGGTAGCCACGACGAGATGCCCGGAATCGGGATCGTAATTTCCGGCCAGCCCGCCGGTACGTGCACGGTTCAGGCCAATCTTGCTGCGATAGCGCCCGTCTGTTTTCAGAAACACGCATCCGTCCGTTTCCTTATAACGTCCGGCGGGAATTTCGCCGAAATAGGCCGTGGTAGCCACCGGCCCCAGGTCTTTCTCCTCGCCGCGGACAAAGGGAACGGCCGTCACCGCCCGGGGAGCCGTGCGAAACATGTCGAGCATCCAGATACATACCGTACCGGTTGCCGGCGTCCAGGCAAAATCATTCAGGTTGGTCAGGACGTTTTCCGTAGCATAGGCTACCGTTTTCACCCGGTCGCCGGCGGCAATATTCAGCATAGAAGCCGTTTCCGACGTTTCCAGAAGAGTCACCCGGCGCTGCACCTTCAGATGCAACCGGCTCCCCAGATAGTTGGACGCCTCCATCTCCTTTTCCATCAGGATGCTCCTGCCGTCGGAAGCCAACGTTTGCCAAGGCTCCGTATCAAGCGGTTTGGGCGTAAACCAATTATCGTAAATCTGCGTGGCGCCCGGCCTGAAAAAGATGGAGTAACACCCGCCTTCGGGACCTATCCAGAGGCGGTTTTCTCCCCCGTACCCGTTCATGTGTTCGTTCGGTTCGTCCGATTCGAACACTTTGTAGTTCACGAAGCCCAGACTTTTCCCCTCCGGCCCCCCGGCCGTCGAGGTAAACACTTTGCCCTGGTACCGGGGAGACACAATAATCTGCGCCTGTCCGTCGTCGGCTGCCAGCACATACATCTCTCCTCTTTCCTGCAGATACTGCAAATCATACCCGAAGGTACCCTTTTCATATACATTCATAATCCCTTATTTCTTTACCGTTTTTCTTTCAATATACAGGCAGTACACGACAACTACCAGAAAACAGCCGAGCGGAACGACATACGAATAGTTGATGCTTCCCGTCCGGTCGGAAACAATTCCCTGAACGGCCGCCACCACCGCGCCTCCCAATATAGCCATGATATGCCCCGAACCGCCTATCTTCGTATCCTCGCCCAAACCCGTGACGGTGATTCCGTAGAGAGTGGGAAACATCAGCGACATGAAGAAGGAAATCATCGCCAGACTGATCACCCCCATATATCCGTGCGTAAACACCGTGAGACCGCTGCACAGAGCGGCCATTATGGCGGCAAACATCAGCAGGCTCGACGGACGAAAATATTTCATCAGCGCCGTAAAGATAAAACGGGCGCCGATAAACAAAGCCAGCGAAAGAATATAATAGCTCGAAGCCGCTTCTTCATCAACAGACAGTTCCTTCATGGCATAGCGGATGGTGAACGACCATATACTGATCTGCGCCCCCACGTAGAAGAACTGCGTAATAATACCATACAGATATTTCCGGTTGGCGCACAGCCGCTTCACCGTAGCCCCCAGATTCAGCGCCCCATCTCCGTCGGAAGCCTTCGGCATACGCGTGAAGACAATCATCACCAGAATCAGCAGCAAAATAAAAGCCACCCCCACATAAGGCCCCATCACCGCATTCAGCTCCTCCGACTGCACGGCAACCAGCTCCGCAGCGTCCATCCCGGCACGCTCTACAGCCGTATACGAGGCCAGCCCCGACAGAATAAAAAACTTGCTCAGCACAACGCCCGTAATCGAGCCAATCGGATTGAACGACTGGGCAAAGTTCAGCCTTCGCGTAGCCGTCTCCTCCGGCCCCATCAGTATAATGTAGGGATTGCACGTCGTCTCCAGCACCGACAGACCGCCGGCCAGAATATAGAGCGCAATCAGAAAATGCCCGTATTCCATCGTTTTGCTGCAAGGATAGAACAGCAGAGCGCCGGCGATAAACATCGCCAGTCCGGCGATGACCCCCGTCTTGTACGACGTCTTTTTAATCAGGATAGCCGCCGGCAACGCCAGACAGAAATAAGCGCCGTAGAAAGCCATCTGAATCCACGACGTCTGAAAATCGGTAATACTTTTTATCTTCTTGAAGGCAGCCAGCAGCGTATCAGTCATATTGTTGGCCAGTCCCCAAAAGAAAAACAGAGAAGTAAGCAAAATAAAAGGAAGAAGATACGCTTTGGGAACCAAAGACTTCTTCGCGGACGGAGAGGTAAGATTAGATTTTGTCATAAAATTATAGCGTGTTGAAGATTATTCGATTAACACAATCGGGCGTAAATATAAATAAATAATTTCACCCCATCCGAAAATATCCCGGCAGAACAGAAAAAAAGCGGGAAAGGTTCATCACTGATACTTTCCCGCTTACACCTAATATACATATACTCTCTTTCACAATCGGCAATATATGGCGTTTATGCCGTCTCTATGAGCAGTAAATATGTTCAATACGATTTTGGTGTCTGCACTCACGTGCATGTCTAAATGTTTCATCAAAATTTTATGCTGTTGGACGGCAAATATAAAAACATTTTTCCAAACAATAGATTACCATGCAGAAAATACAAAAAAAATCCCCACCCCCCTCGCTGCCCGGCAGCAAACATAAAAAACTTTCCCCATCCCCCCGCCACCCAGGTGGCAAGGGATAAATATTTTTCCGAGCCAATTTCCACCAAGGGTGCAAGGACAAAATCGTTCGAGAAATGGCGATCCCCCCAGGGTGCAAGGACAAAATCGTTCGAAAAATTGCGATCCCCCCAGGGTGCAAGAGCAAAATCGTTCGAGAAATGGCGATCCCCCCAGGGTGCAAGGGCAAAATCGTTCGACGAACGACGATCCCCCCAGGGTGCAAGGACAAAATCATTCGACGAACGACAATCCCCCCAGGGTGCAAAGGCAAAATCGTTCGACGAATGACGATCCCCCCAGGGTGCAAGGGAAAAATCGTTCGACGAAGGACGATCCCCCCAGGGTGCAAGGGCAAAATTATTCGACGAATGACGATCCCCCCAGGGTGCAAGGGCAAAATCGTTTGACGAACAGCGATCCCCCCAGGGTGCAAGGGCAAAATCGTTCGACGAACAGCGATCCCCCCAGGGTGCAAGAGCAAAATCGTTCGACGAACGACGATCCCCCCAGGGTGCAAGGGAAAAATCGTTCGACGAAGGATTTTCCACCCAGGTGTCAAGAGGTAAATATTTTCCCGTGACGCTTGATGCCCGGCAGCGAGGAGAAAAATATTTTCCGGAGGGAAAACAGTAGAGGAAGTTTGGATACCGGAAAGATAAGCGCCATCATCTTCCGGTTATTATCCTTCCATTAGGTTTCTCCCCGATCGTTCCCCGCCTCAGGTCGCTGACCGGATGTTATGCAGATGACGTCCCTGCGGGACTTTTCGCACAAAATCATACGGCACACTGTAGAACCTCATGTCCACCTGATTTTAAAAAAAACAGAACAAACCACAGTAGCCTGAAGAATAAAACAAACCGTATCACCGCATTACCTCATTCCCTGCCGCTTGAATGATTTAACAGTCAAATACCGAAACCTCCGTTTTCATCAACCTAAATGCTTTTCCCTGACGCTTTGCTGCCTGGCAATAAAATTCTGCGGTTGCCTCAAAAGCACACAAATAAGGCAGCTCAGACAGATTTTCGCAGCTTTTAGTATGCACAGAATTCATATTTTGTTGATTGGTGCCGAAATAAAAATCTGCGTGCGAAAGACTTTTGAGACAAATAATGATTATCAGTTTGTTTTATATGAAACATTTTTGAGATATGTAAATGTTTTCATACTTTTATCCCGAAATTTTAATGAATAAATGAATTTGCCTATGTAAATAAAATATTTGAGAGATAATACTCTCATTTTTAAGATATATTGGAAAAAGCATTGAGCTTTTCTTGGCTATTGTAAAATTTGGCGATTTAATGATAGTGTCCAAAGAAAAAGTTGAATGTTCACGTATAGAGCGTGAACTTGACTTAGTTTCTTGGACACAAGGTTTCGCCAAATACCGGCAATAGCGGGAAGCAGTTAAGTTTCACGCTTTTTTTATGTCCGCAGGCGAAAAAAAAAAAAAATTGAATGACAAATATTTAATAAATTAAAATACAAATAATTATGATTAAGAATGGTTTTATATTATTTATTAGCTGTGTAGCTCTTCTGGCAGCTTGCATCAATACTTCAAGGACGAGCGAAAAGCAAGAGATCGCTATTTTGAAACACATTACTCATCCAGCCTTGGATGAGTTGGAAAAGGCTTATATAGAACAAATAGAAAGCTTGCTAAGTCAGAATGACTCATTGAAAAACAAGTATTATATTAAGAAATACAATGCAAATGGGAGTAGTACTTCTGCGAATACAATTGCAAAATCTTTCGAGTATAAAAATGTTGCTCTCATACTGACAATAGCAACACCGCCTGCAATTGAGGTAGCAAACATACCATCCGATATACCTCATGTGTATGGTGCAGTGGCGGATCCGGAAGGTGCTAAAATTATTCCATCACACAGATCAACAGGCATTCAAAACTCAGGGGAGGCTATCATTAGGGAAGCACTGACTTTCATCCAATCTGTTTGGGGTGAAAAAGTTAAAATAGGTACAATTTATAACCCTAAAGAGCAGAACTCTGTATATGTTCAGAATTTGATGAAAAATATCTGCCGGGAATTGGGTGTTGAACTTAAACAAGCAATAACCGAAACAACAAGTCAATTAAACGGTATTACAAATTCATTGTGTAAAGATGTTGATATTATATATTCGGCTAATGATAATAATATCAACTCCGGCGTATCGACGATAACAGCAGTTACTTCCAAATATAACAAGCCGTTTGTCATTGGAGATTTAAGTACGTTAAAAGACGGTGCTTTATTTGCAGTCGGATTAAAATACAGTTCAATGGGTATTGATCTTGCGAATATGTCTTATGGGATACTTTTGAATAAATCTATTGAATCATACCCGCCACAAGCAGCTCCAAAACCCGAAATATGGTTAAATAAAAAAATCGCAAAAGAGTTGAATTTTAACCTGGATGAAAATATTATGGAAAATTTTAATATTGTGACAAAATGAGCTGGTTTGCACATATACATTTGTATCTGAGTACCGGAATAATATACGGGATAGCTGCAATAGGTTTAGGATTAATCTATAAATACTTGAAATTCCCTGATTTTACAACGACTATTTCATTTTCCGCAGGAGCAGCTATGATGGCTTTTATGTCTCAAGTAAATATTAACTCAGCACCGATATTATCGGTAGTATCAGCACTATTTCTATCAGTAATAATAGGAGGAATACTTGGAATGATAACTTATTCTCAAATTAGATATATTAAAATAAACAATATTTTAGCCGGAATTATAACAAGTGTAGGTGCTATGTCCTTAATATATATTATTACTAATAACGAAGCTCTTATAAATGTAAATGAAGATTCTGTTCGTTCTATTTTCAATTCAATATTGAAGGTAAAATTCAGTTGGCAGAATATTATCATATTAGTAATAATAGGACTTTTACTGACAACAGGAATTGCTAAGATATTCAAAACACAGTACGGATTATATATATTAGGCTTATTAGGAACGGATAATTATATTGCGCACCGCCATCACAATAAAGAAAAAGCAAGATTTCTTTTACTTGTATTAGGCAATAGCATTATCAGTTTCTCCGGTGCACTGTTAACTGTTCAGAATGTCAATTTTAATATCAGTGGAACGCCTGATTTTTTAATTATTTCGCTAAGTGGCTATGTATTAAGTTCATTTATTATACAGATATTCAGTAATACCAATAAACCCTATTTGCAAATAGATATTAGGGCAACCCATCCATCTGTAAAAATGTCTCTTCCATTAAAAGGAATAAAAGATATTTTAAATAAAAATGATGAAGAACCGAGCAAAATCGGATCTTTTTTGTTTTTCATTATTGTAGGTACTGTAATTATCAATGTAATTTTTCAATCTATAGATGTAACTGTAGGGAATAACAATAAGATTTCATATTTATATAAAGCAAGTTTGTTTTTAGTTGTAATGCTTATTGGTAATTACGAAAGGATATTTTCACATAAAAAATAATTGATATGGCAAAAGGATATGATATTAACATAAACAATTTAAGATTTACGCCGCCAAAAGGGAATGAAAAAGGTATTTTGAGAGGAATAAGTTTTACGGTAACAAGTGGAGAATTTGTCTCTTTTATAGGGAGAAACGGTCATGGAAAAACCTCAATATTCAAAGCGATATTAGGTGAACTGAACCGTCATCATATTGAAGGCGAGATAAAAGTGGGTAATACTGTCATTAATAAATCCATACATGAGCTATGTGGAGGTGTTGGGATTGTACATCAATATGTACAGGATGATCTTATTCCTGAACTAACCATATTGAAAAATATTCAAATTCGTATGGCAAACAGTACGAATAAAGAAGTTCGCAAGAATGCTTTTGAAGAAGATTGGAAGCAACAGCTAAATGCCATATTGGCTGATTTTTTGAAAACAGATGATTTTACGCCGACAAACGACCAATTGATAGAAAATCTATCCGGAGGACAAAGGCAACTATTGAATATTTTAATATCCATTAAATTTGAACATTCTTCGACTATAGGATGCAAGCTGCTTTTACTGGATGAACATCTAACAAGTTTGGATAAGGTGATACAAAAAAAAGTAATGGAACTGGTTATGAAATTAACCGGTAGAAATCCCGAGAATAATCCCGAGAATAAACCTGAGAATAAACCTACTATTTTAATGATAACTCATGATTTCGAATACGCATTACAATATTCCAATTCAATCATTGTAGTATATGAAGGTGTGGTAAAAGAGCGTATAGAAAAAAGTGATCGCTCCAAATGGACAACAGGGTATTTAAATAAAGTGATTGAATAATGAAAAAGATTGGGATAATTGGCATTGGAAAAATCGGTAGTCAGCTAGCTTTTGATTTTTTGAAAGATGATTTTATTTCCGAAATGCATATATCTAATCGCAATCCGAACAGATTGAAAGCACTGATTCAATCTCTAAAGACAGCGGCATTTCAATATGAAAGAGATATATTAATTAAAGAACTTGATTTTAAAAATATTAATGCACTTGATTTGATTCTTATTTCTGCAAAGGAATCATACGACCCAAGAATTATGTTAACTCAAAACGGGTATCCTGACTGGTTCCCAAGAAATCTTAGATATTGTGGATTTTATGATGACATTCAAATACTAAAATCTATCACATCTCAACTTTCCTGTTATAAAGGGATTATTGCAGTGATAACAAATCCTGTTGAAATTATGACTAAATATGTATCGGAAAATGTAAATAACGCACATGTATTTGGATTAGGAACATCTTTAGACAGTTCGAGGATTAGCTTTTTAATCCACAAAGAATATAGTATTGAGGTTGATGCTAATGAGATATTATTATTTGGCGAACATGGAAACAATATAAATATAGTATCAAATTTATTACCTGTCGGAATTAAAAATTATCCTGTTCATGATATTGTTGTGAAGTCAAATGGTATGGGATTTGATATTGTGAAAAAAATCGGCTACACTCTATTTGACTGTATTTTTCCATTCAGTAATGACATAAAATGGCTACTGAAATTGAATCTAAGTGGGAAATACAAATTCCGTTCACTATCATATCCTAAAAGCGGTTTGATCATTTCACAACCTATATTTT
>JAISMW010000044.1 GCA_031276545.1 Tannerellaceae bacterium | reverse complement strand
GTAATTTTCCTAACATAATTTTCCGGTTTTTATGCGACAAAGTTACAATAACCGGTTGAAAATACCAAACTTTTTTACAACCATTTTATTGATATTCAATGAAATGATTACTTAATAAGGACTGACTCAATAGAGTGAAATAATAAATTCAAAACAGTTTCTAAGACATTTCGGAATATTTTAAACACTTCAAGGCGGCGAACGGGAGGGGGAAGGTATTGCCCCTCCATCTTCCCCTTCTGCTACGGAGTTTGAAAATGACGCCTTTGCCCCTTAGGAATCTTCCGGGAAATGCGGATGTGCCTGAATGCTTTTGCTGCCAGGAAGGTGGCAACTAATACCAGAATGATGAAGGCGCCGGAGGGGACGTCCAGGTAATAGGAGAGCGTCAGGCCGGCCAGACAGGCCAGGAAACCGATGGCGATGCTTCCCCATAGAATCTTTCCGAAATTGGAGGTGTAGAGGTTTATGATCATCTGCGGAAGGGTGAGCATGCTCATCAGCAGCATGATTCCTGCAAGGCGGATGGACAGTACGATGGTGATGGCTGTGAATATCATCATCATTCGTTCGATCCACCGTACGGGAAGGTGTTGCGTATGGGCAAATTCTCTGTCGAAGGCTATGTACACGATTTCTTTGCAGAGGAAGAAGAACGTGAGCCCCAGCGCTGCGACCAGCGAGGCCATCCCGTACAGATCGGCCGAAGATACCGTCAGGATATTGCCGAACAGATAGGCCGAGAGGTTGGGTGCGTAGCCGGGTGTAAGGAAAATGAAGAGGACGCCCAGCGCCATGCCCAGCGACCAGACGGCGGCAATGGCGGAGTCTTCGCGTACCTGCTTCGAACGGCTTATCCACTCTACGCCGAGCGCCGAGAGAATGGAGAAGAGCATCGCCGTGAGTACCGGGTTTATTCCCAGATAGAAGCCCAGCCCCAGCCCGCCGAAGGAGGCGTGGGTGATGCCGCCGCCGATAAAGACCAGGCGGCGTGATACGATGTAGGTGCCGACTGTTCCGCAGGCAATCGCCGTGAGCAGACCGGCCAGCAGGGCGTTCCTGAAAAAGGCGTATTGAAGGAGTTCCGTCATCAGGCCTGGATTCGCTGTTCTTTTATGATCAGAAAGGCTTCGTCTTTCAGTGCGTCGGGCAGGTTGATGCGGCGCAGTTGCAGGCTTTGCAGCCATCCGGCTACTTCTGCGGTGCGTAGCGTATAGAGTACGTCGCGAAACTCGTCTGCGGCGCTTTCGGAGTATGCGTCCGGTTCGGTTCCGCGGAAGCGGTCCAGTTCTTCGTCGTCGTAATATTCGATTTGTTTGCCTGCGGCGGCCGGGAGTCTTTCGCGCCCGCATACGTCATGCTGTCCGCAGCAGGACGGCGGGGGGACGGCGGGGGTAGGCGTTTCCGTTTTTGTGCCGCGAAGGAAATACCCGACTGCCGCGGCTGCGATGCCCAGGGCAAAGATACTGAGGATGAGATACCACATGGATTTATTGCTGTTGGGGGTGAGGGGTTATTCCGAAGCCGGCTGCCTTCAGGTGCTCCCAGAAGGCGGGGTAGCTCTTGGTTACGACGCCGGGACGGCTTATTTCGAGGCCTTGCCGCCGGATGAGCACCAGGGGGGCAAAGGCCATTGCCATCCGGTGGTCTTCATACGTCCGGATGACGGGGTTCGGCTCGGGGAGGCATTTCCCGCCCTTCCATTCCAGTACGCTGCCCTGAGAGTCGGCAAGGAGATAGCCCAGTTTGCGACATTCCGTTTTCAAGGCCTCGATGCGGTCGGTTTCCTTTATCTTCAGGCTTTGCAAGCCGGTGAAGCGGAAGGGTACCTCAAGCCCCAGGCAGGCCGTTACAAATGTTTGCGCCAAATCCGGTTCGTTCACAAAATGATATGTCAGGTGTTCACAAATGTGCCCCGTGCGCCTGAGCACGGCGCCTTCTGCGGTGAAGGCGGTTTCCACGCCCAACCGGGCAAACAGGGCGGCTCCGGCGGCATCGCCCTGCAGACTGTGTGCCTGCAGGCCCGACAGGCCGATTTCCGCCTGCTCCGAAAGCGCTGCCACGGCATACCAGTACGACGCCGCGCTCCAGTCGGCCTCCACGGTGAAGGGCTGCGGCCGGTATGCGCCGGGGAGCGTCCGTATGGTTTGCCCAGTCCATTCCACTTCAGCACCGAATTGCCTCATCAACTGAACCGTCAGGTGAATATACGGCGCCGAAACGACGGTTCCTTCCAGGTGCAGGATGAGCCCTTTCTCCATACAGGGGGCTATCATCAGCAAGGCCGAGATATACTGCGAACTGATTTCGCCGGAGAGCGTCATCTCTCCTCCCCTCAGCGTGCTTCCGAAGATATGCAGAGGGGGATAGCCTTCTTTTTCGATATATTCGATGCGGGCGCCCAAGGCGTTCAGCGCCTCCACGAGAAGTTTGACGGGGCGGTTTTTCATCCGTTCCGTCCCGGTGAGGGTCCACTCTCCTTCGATTTGCGACAGGAAGGCCGTCAGAAAGCGCATGGCTGTCCCTGCCGCTCCGATATCGAAAGCAGACCGGTTCGAGTGCAGTGCGTTCCGCATCACGGCGGTATCGTCGCTGTCCGAAAGATTCCGGACAGTATACGGACTGTTGCCCAGTGCGTTCAATATCAATATCCGGTTGCTGATGCTTTTGGATGCCGGAAGTTTGAGCACGGTGCGAACACTCCGGTTGGCGGGAGCCTGTATCAGGTAATTCATCGTCCGAATACTATGCTTTCAGTTCTACAATGAATACAACCGCCTGAACGCCGGGGAAGGAAGTGGAATTCACCTCTTTGCCCAACCTGGAAAAGCAGTACGTGCGGCTGTAGATGTCCATCGCCTGCCATTCGGGGATGAAGCCGGTATGATGGAAATCGTCTTCAAAGCCGTCGTTCAACTGCCACGAACGGTGGGTGGTACTGTCGAAACAAAACGTATAGCGCTGCGAGGCATCTGCCGGATGGGAGTAAGAGGCGAGCCAGAAACGGGGTCCGAAGCGGAGGGGATACACATACGGTCTGCCGTCACCGGGAAAACGGCCGGGGAATATATGCCCGGATTTCAGCCAGAAACTGTCCCTTAAAAGATCGTCCGGCTGCAAAGAAGGCGCGCAGGCATAGACCAGGCCGCTGTATTCCGCCACGGCGATATCCATATTTCCCGAAAAAGGAATGACCGGCTTGCCGGGCAAATCGGCGGCGACGAACCGGTTCGCCTCTATTTCATGAAACGAAGTGTCGTATTTCACCAGATGCTGTTCGACGTACCATTCTTGCGTGAGCGAATCGAAACGCAGACGTTCTTCGGCCGTCCATATACAGTCCCGATACATGACGACAGCCTGCATACGCCGGTGCGGCAGGCTTGTTTCCGGTTTTCTTTTCGCCGTCAGCCGACCTTCAAATGTGTAGTAATGGATATCATCCGTATTCCCCAGTACAATCAACTGTTTTCTCAAAGGGTCGATTACGTATTCCGCTACTCGAATGAGGGCGGGATGGGTGACCCGGCAAATAAATCTTCCGGAGATATCATACCGGTAAAGAATGTTCCCGCTGATAAGGAACAGGTTGTTTCCATCTCGCCGAATACTTTTGGGCTTCTCTACGGGATATCCGTCAGCAGACTGCAGGGGGATGGCCGTTACCTTTTCGGCAATATCGGACAGGACACCCCGGGGTGCACTCACCAGGGAGGCATCCGCTGTCCGCAAGTCGTACCCTACTTTCGCATACAGCGCGGCAAGCGCTATGAGTAATAAGAGAAAAGATCGTTTCATACCGTTGTGTTTGAGTGGCGAAGATACGAGTTTTTCAGCATAGTTCGTGTATTCCGCTATGTTGCCAGGATGCAGGCGGTATAATGCGTATCCGGCGTAACGGGACAAAGAGAGAGATAGCCTTTTTGCCATTTTCCGTTCTTCAGAACCGGCGGATACCTGTTCTCCATCAGGAGATGCTGCCCGTATGCATGGCCGTCATTCTTTTCGTACAGGATTTGGAATATACCCTCAGCGCTTTCATCGAAGCAGTTTTCAAAGATACGGATAGCCGCCATGCCCATCGTGTAGCGCAGGTTGATTTCGATGCAGGGATGAATAGCGAACGATTCTTTTTCCCTATATACAAGCATATCAACGCCTATATATCCGGCGTACCGGGTTCCCAGCGTTTCGGCAATCACGCGGGTAAGGGCTTGCCGTATGCGTTGCAGCGTCTGTTCCCCTGTGTACGTCCGCAGCTTTCCCCAAAGGGCGGACTGTGCCTGCAGTTTGTTTCCCCTGTATGCTCCCCGTGTACCGGTATTGAATACGGAGACGCCTTCGTATCGCACATTTCCTTTTCCGTCGGAATAAAATTCGAACGCAAAATCTACTTCTTTATCCAGTATATGTTCCAGGCTTATCGTTCCCTGTGTGCGAAGTATTCCTTTGATGCGCTTTCTGTCGGTATCACGCAGGCGATTTTCTTCCAGCCATAACAGGCCTCTTCCCGAAGAGGAGTAAGGCGCTTTCAATACGAAAGAACCGGGGTGCCGATGCAAATACGCTTCGATTGCCTCTACCTCCGAAAAGAAGACAGGAACGGGGGGGAAGGTCATATCGGGGAGCAGCCGTTGCAGGCCGGCCAGGCATCCGGCGGCTGTCCGGCGGTGCGTCAGCTCCGTATATTCATCTTTCCAGATGGGGATATCCATAGATAAACCATACGTCCGTTTCAATTCATTAAACAGATAAATAGCAGGACGCGACATTCCCCACGGAGCTGCTTCCATCCGCGGGAGGACGGCGGCTTTCTCCTTCAGTTCGTATCTTGAAAGAGGAAGGGCAGTGGGGCGAATCGTCTCCGGGAGCCGGGAAAGAAAAGGAGAAAGTGTTTCTTCACCTACAAAAACAAAGTCTCCCTCCCCGGCATACCAAGCGGGCAGGAAGGCCAAGTCTTTTGTCATGCTCCGGACGCTTGCCGGCGGTGTGTAGTGTACCGAATTTTGCCACACCGCCATTTCGTGCCCCGGGTTGTAATAATGTAATTTGATTGTTATTCCAGATTTTCGTCGATGGCTTCAATCTTCTTAATAAGAAGCGCCATTTCGTCCTTCAACTTTTCAATCTTGCGTTCCATCTCTTTGATGAGGCTGTTTCCCCCTTTGGAGGAACTGCTCAGAAAACCGATATTGTTTTCATAGGTTTGCAAGTCGCTTTTCATCCGTTCGTACGCACGCATCAATTTATCCCGTTCTCCGTACAGCTTTCCTTTTCCTTTGTCTCCGCTTGCCGTATCGTTCAGATTGTTACGGAACGTTTTCAGGTGATGGTCGTTCTGATCTATTTTCAGGCGGCCGAACTGTTTATCTACCGCTTCGTGGTATTCATCATATATCCGGTCTTTCTCCCCGAAAGGCACATGACCGATGGCATTCCATTCATTCATATATTCTTTCAGCAGGCTCACCGCTTTATCATATTCCAGTGCCTCATCCAGCGTATTTATTTTTTTAATTAACACCTGTTTGGCCTCCAGATTGGATTCTTCGGAATCTTTCGGGGAAGCGAAATGCCTGTTCTTCCGTTCAAAGAAATAATCACATGCGGATATAAACTGCTTCCACAGTGTTCCGGAATATTTAGGGGACACCTCGCCGATGGTTTTCCATTCTTTTTGCATGGATATCAGTTTGTCGGTTGCCTCTCTCCATTCAGAACTGTCTTTCAATGCTTCCGCCTTTTCACACAGGGCTTTTTTCATTGCAAGGTTTTTATCCGTTTCTACCTTGCTGTTCCGGTAGAACTCTCCTCTCCGGCTGAAGTAGGTATCACACGCGGCGCGGAAGCGTTCAAAGATTTTGGCGTTATATTTTTTAGGAGCATAACCGATGTGTTTCCACTTTTTCTGCAAAGCTATGATTTCTTTGCTTTTCTTTTCCCATTTTTTGAGTGTTGTCAACGCGCTGTAGTCGATGTTTTCCACTTGTTCGCAGATTGCTGTTTTGGCTTCCAGATTAGTTTCCTCTTTGGCTTTCTGTCCTTCAAAATGCTCCTGATGCCGTTTGTTTATCGCCGCAGAGATAGCCTTGAAGCGATTCCACAAATCTTCCCTTATTTCTCTGGCCACGGGGCCTGTTTCGCGCCACTGTTGACGCAGTTTTTGCATTTGGTGGTAGGCCGATACCACATCCGGTTCGTGTTCCAGTTTTTCTGCGGCGTTGCAAAGGATGGTCTTTATTTCCAGATTCTTTTTGAAATCATAATCGCGGAACTGGTGGTTTATCTTTACCAGATCGTAAAAGCGTTCGCTGTAAATCTGATAATTTTTCCACAACTCGTTTGCATGTTCCTGCGGAACGGGCTTGGCTTCTTTCCATCGCTGCTGAATTTCTTTAAATTCGTTATAGAGTTTGTTGAAGTCATCCTGACTTTCCGTCAACTCCTTCATCCGGTCGATCAGTTGCAGTTTCAGGGCATAATTGGCCGCCTTTCGCTGTTCATCCGCTACGTGCAGAATCGCTCTTTTTTCCTTATAGGTGTTCAGCAGTTCCTTTATTTTCGCTTCCGTTTTGTCTTCGGGTGCATGGAAGTCTTCTTCTTTTCCTCCGTTTTCAAGGAATACTCTTTTCTTTTCGTCCACATCAGCCTTGTGAATTTTATAAAACGCCTGCTTAAGAGAATCCACGTCACTGCGTAGAATCCCTGCCGAAGCATTTAGTAATTCCGCCAGTTTACTGAGAATTTCTTCCTTTGTCAGTTTACTGTTATTCACAAGTACTGATTCCTCGGAACTTTCGTCCGGAACCGGGTTCTCCGTCACATCTTCCGTCACAATGACTTCCTCTGCCGGAACTTCTTCCGCGGTGTTTTCCGGAATGATGTCCGAAACTTTAGTTTCTTCCAATTTACCGGTTTCTTCTACGGGCAAATTAGTTTCATGAGTGTCCTTCATATTCAATTGCATATTTTTAAGAAAAGGATTTATTATCCTATTTGAATCACAAATTAAACTAATAATTTTGGGATTACGGCATTATTAGACTGTTTTTTTTATTATTTGCCTCTAAATTCGTGACAAAGGTATTTGAAAACGGTATATTTTTCAGGTATGAATCTTCCGGCACACAATCAATGTTTTCATGTCGCCGCACAGGGTGGTGGCAAACAGATAGCGCTCGCCGCCGTCGGCAATCTTTGTGCGTTGCCTTAAGACTTCCGGCGTCAGGGGGAAATTCCGGGTGGTGATATGAGCCTGTGGTATAACTCTGCGCAGGGTCTTACAGCATGTACTGCTAAACGGCAGCACCTGTTCTACTTTGAACTGTCTGCCGGGAAAGTCTTCCCGCAGGTCGCAGGAAGTGTACAGATGGCTGTTTACGTGCAGTTTTTTTACGCCGTAGCGGGTCACACATTTGAAAGCGCCGGCTTTCAGGATGGACGCATTGGGTTCGTACAAATAGGTTTGTACACTGTTTGTCCAAGCTGCCGGAAAAGATTTTTCTTCTTGCAGGTCGAAGGAAAAAGATTCTTCCCTTTCTCCCGTGAAATGGATACAATGCACCGGGGGCGGACCGGCGAAAGCCTTCCGTTCGATAACAAACAGCAATTCTTTGCAATCGTTCCTTACCGAAAGGACATGCACTTCCGTCGTGCCGGGAAGCAGGGATAAAGTTTGCCGCAAGTCGGCCATAGGCGACAGCTTGGCGATTACTTTGGGAGCGCGCTGCAGCAAAGAGGGTAAGAGCACTGTCAGATCGGGTTCGCATTCCCGGAGGGCGAAAAGGCGTTTGCCTCCGCTACCTCTTCGGGCCGGATCAATATAGAATACATCCACAGAAGAGGGTAAACCGGGGAGCAATGCCGCCGCATCGCCTTCCCGTACATCTATATGATATGCGCCAAGCCGTGCAAAATTCTGCCGTGCCGCATCGCAGTACTTCCCCATACGTTCTATATATGTAACCTGTTTCACTTTGCGCGAAAAGAAAAAACTGTCTATGCCCAAGCCTCCGGTCAAATCGCATACATGTGCCGAGGCATCCACCAAGCGCTGCCTGTACAAGGCGGTCTGCTCCGAAGAGCATTGCTCTGCGGCGATGACTGCCGGAAAAATCAGTTCGTCGTTGGCGTACCACGAAGGGAGTTTATCCCGTATCCGACGTCGGCAGTCGATTTGTTCAACAGCCCGGGGCACATTGATTTCCGGATACCGGGAAGCGCTCAACAGCAACCGGTTCAGATCATCTCCGGCATGTTCGCGGATGAAGTGTTTCATAGCGTAAGAAAAAGAGGTTGCTTTTTGGGCAACCTCTCCGTAAAAATTTTATCGTAATGAAACGCGCTCTGTTATTTGAGCAAAGATGCAAATTGAGAATTTGTTGTATACTTGGCAAATTCCAAATCGCCGGCAGCTTCTTTCACATAGGCTCTGTCTTTCGCTATGGAAGCTTTCAGGTTGTTTATCACACCGTTTGTGTCGTTGGTACGTGCCGCAACGATCGCTTTCAGGTAGTCGGTTGTTGCATCGGCATTGGTCACAGCATTCAGCGTCTGCAGCGCTTTGCTGTAATCTTTCGTCAGAATCTGAGCCAGGGCGGCATTGTTGCTCTTAATGGAGCCGAACGAACTTACGGCCTTGGCATATTCACCCTGTTGCAAGTAAAGTACACCTAAGGCTTCGCTCAATTCCGCCACGCCGGCTGCGCTTCCGAACAGTTGCTGCGCTTTGTCTTTATCCCCCTTGGTCAAGGCTATCAAGCCCAGATTCAGATTGGATTCATTGTTTGCTTTTACCGAATTGGCTTTGTTAAACAATTCTTCGGCCTTGGCGAGGTCGCCCGCACGGAAACGAATCATACCGATATTGTTCCATGTGCGGTAGTCGTTGGGATATTGCTGGCTGGCTTTTGTGTAGATAGCTTCCTTTTCGGCTGCGTTATTCGTCAATGTAGCGGCATAAAGGATTTCTTCTATGTTCAGTGCGCCGGGGTTGCTCTTGGCTAAGGCGCTGATTTCATCGTCTGATTTACCAATTATTTCGATATTGGCCGTCAGGCGTGAACGGCGCAACTGGGGCAGGATTTCTTCGGCCAGCGCTCCGAAAACAGAAGAGATATTCTTGATTTCCTGTTCACGTTGTTCGGGGTCTTTGTACATCGAGAGCACGCGCAATACCAAATCTTTGTCCTGGATAGAGGATTTAGATACCAGTTCCTGGAATCCTTCCCAGTCCTGAGCGGTGTAACGAGCATCTACGGGAACGTCTACTTTGGCTTTCTTCAGTTCTTTTTCCAGATAAGACGAGGTGACGTTTTCGCGTTTTTCGGCCAGACCGGTATTCAATTTCACACCACCGTCGGGAGAAGCATACGCGGATATTTCTACGGCTACATTCTGATTCGGGGCTTCGTTCGCGTTTTTAACCAGGTCTTTCCAGTCTTTTATTTCCTGTTTGGCCAGCTCTTTCGAGCGAAGCTCGGCCTGCTGGATAAGGAACATGATGTTGGCGTTGTGGGCTTCCTTGATGATACGCTGGAATTTGTCGGCGCCGATAGCGGCATTTGCCGTAGCGGCATCTGCCAGTTCGGAGGTAGCAAGCACTCCTTCTCCGATTTTAAGGTCGGGAAGTTGCACCGTTTTGTTTTTAATCTTTGCTTCGAATGTAAGATACAGTTCGGATTTCTTCATCTCCGGCTTGTAATTGAAAGAAGACTTAAGCGTTGCGTTTCCGCCTGCTTTTTGAGGTATCACCTGATTATTGCCTTTCACTTTCTCGCCCTGGAAAGTGTATGCTGTTCCCCAGGCTTCACCGCCTTGATACCTTAGAACCGGGGTGATTGTTACCACTGCATTTTTGTTGAACCATTTCGCGGGGAAAGTGGCGTCGATAGTTACCGGCACTTTTCCTCCGATAGCCTCGAGTGGCTGAGGTTCAGCTTTTACGTACTTCTCTGCTAACGGATTCAACTTGTTGGAACAAGAAGAAAAGGTCACAATTGATGCCAAGATAAGAAGAGGCAATACATACTTTTTGCTCATTTTGATGTAAGTTTAAAATGTTATTATACTTGTATTATTATAGTTAGCTATGATACATGAGTTCCCGTCACATCCGTTTGCAAAACTAAACCATTTTTTTGTTCTGTACACAAAAGATGAGATAAATTCTTCTCAATTAATACTTATTAATGAATTTCCGCTACATTTCACACTATTTCCATCTGCCTCTTTTAACAACTCCCCCTCCGGCAGGCCGGCGCGGGTGTAGCGATGGCGGAAACCGACACGTACCGAATGGAGGTTACAGGGTGATGCGACCCTGCACACATGCCTGATTCGCCAGTGAGAGCGCGGATGGTTGTCCGCCTCCGATGGAGACCGTCACTTCACCCGTCATGGGCACCGGATAGCCGGCTGTGTTGATCACCGATAAATCTTCCGGTGTAAGGGTAAATCCAAAGGTTTGAGATTCTCCTGCTTTTAGGTGAATGCGCTTGAAACCTTTTAACGCCCGAACGGGAGTGGTGAAATCACGCGGATTCGATACATAAAGCTGTATGACTTCGTCGCCGTCCGTATCGCCGGTGTTGGTTACCGTGGCTTTCACCTTTACAGACCGGTCGCCGGAGAGCGTAATGCCGGGTTCGCTGTACCGGAATGAGGTATAACTCAAGCCATATCCAAAAGGATAGACGGGCGTTCCCCTGAAGTAGCGGTAGGTGCGGTTCGCCATGCTGTAATCTTCGAAGCCGGGCAGGTCGTCCACGTTCCGGTAGAAGGTGACGGGAAGCCGTCCGGCAGGGTTGTAATCGCCGAACAGCACATCGGCCACGGCCTGACCGCCGGCCTGTCCGCCGTACCATGCGTTCACGATGGCGGGAATGTGTTCCGCTTCCCATTCAAGCCCGATGGCGCTTCCCGTCATCAGGACGAATACGACGGGCTTTCCGGTAGCGATCAGTTCTTTCAGCAATTCTTTCTGTACGGCCGGCAAGTCGATGGATGTGCGGTCGCCTCTTTTGAATCCGTCAATCACGACTCCCATTTCTTCCCCTTCTACCCTGGCGGATATACCTCCTGCAAAGATAATGACGTCGGCCTCTTTCAGCGAAGCGGCTACCTCTTTGGCTTGTGCCCTTTTAAGCGTTCCCATATCGAAGCTTATTTCCGCATTGTCGGCGTACTGGCGGTAGTAGATGTCTATTTTGTACGACTTTCCTTTTTCTGCTTTCAAGGGATAATAGGCGTTGATGTGGCCTGTTTTTTCCTGTCTGACGCCGTCGATATGCAGCTCCGCCCAGTCGTCGGCTTTCAGTTCGAAGCATACTTCTTTGGTCTCTTCCGGAGTGAATACGGTAGACCAGGAGGCCGACATCCGGCGTGTGATGACGCTGTCGGCAATGTTCTGCCCGTCACCCCATTTGTAATCCACTTTCTTTTCCATGCGCGAGAGGCCGGGTTCGCCCTCGCGCTGCAGGTTCGTGTAATAATCGGCCTTGAATCCGGGCGTCCCGCCATACGAAAAGAATGCATCTCGGTATTCGGAGGTGAAGACGTAATCGTCGGTCAGGTTCACGCCTTTTTCGTAGATTACTTCCACGTCGCTGCCTGCCTTTGCCCGGATGCCTTCCAGCAAGGTGACGACTTCGGAAGGGTATCCGTAATAGTTGGCCAGCAATACGCTTTCGCTGTCGGCATTCGGTCCTGTAACGGCTATTTTCTTTAGCTTCCGTCTGTTCAGGGGCAGCAGGTTCTGTTCGTTTTTAAGCAGCACGATGGATTGCCGGGCCATTTTCAGCGCGTGCGCCTTATGTTCGGGAGATTCCAGCACGGAGATGGGCGTCCGGGCATAAGGCACTCTGTCGACGGGGTCGAACATGCCCAACCGGAAGCGAACGCCGAATAGTCTTTTCAGGGATGCGTCCATGGCTTCTTCCGTAATCAGTCCCTGTCCGAGCGCATCCGCCAGCACCCGGTACGCATCGCCACATTCGCAGTCGGTACCATGCCATACGGCGGCGGCCGAAGCGGCGGCGGCATCGGGATGGGTCTTGTGCGTGCGGTAAAAGTCGTCGATGGCGCCGCAGTCGGAGGTGACATAGCCCTCGAAATGCCACTGATTCCTCAGGATGTCCGTCATCAGGGTATCGCTGCCGCAGCAGGGTTGTCCGAAGAAGGCGTTGTAGGCGCACATCACTCCGGTAACTTTGGCATCGGCAATCAGCTTTTTAAAAGCGGGGAGATAGGTGTCCCACAAGTCGAAGCTGCTCACCTCGGCATTGTACGTATGGCGGTTCCATTCCGGCCCGCTGTGCACGGCAAAGTGCTTTGCGCAGGCCGACGCCTTGAGATAGCGCGGGTCGTCTCCCTGCAATCCCCGGACAAAGGAAGCGCCTATCTCGCCGGTCAGGAAAGGGTCTTCGCCGTAGGTTTCCTGTCCGCGTCCCCATCTGGGGTCTCTGAAGATGTTGATATTCGGCGTCCAGTACGTCAGTCCGAGGAAAATACCTGTTTTGCCCTTCTTCAAGGCATCGTGATGGATAGCCCGTCCTTCGTCGGACACATAATCTGCCATCCGGCGTACGGACTCCGTATCCCAGGTGGCCGCCATGCCGATGGCCTGCGGGAAGGAAGTAGCCGGATAGGGGCTTCGCGCCACGCCGTGCAGGGCTTCGTTCCACCAGTTGTAGGCCGGTATGCCCAAACGCTCTATGGCCGGCGCACTGTTCATCATCTGCGCTATTTTTTCTTCGACGGTCAGCCGTCCTATCAGGTCGCTCACCCGCTCGTCTACCGGCAAGTCGGGGTTCATAAATTTATACTGCGGCTGTTTGCCGGAGCAGGCGGACAGCGCCAGCACCAGTCCGCAGATAAGAATACCATGTTGTTTC
>JAISMW010000040.1 GCA_031276545.1 Tannerellaceae bacterium | reverse complement strand
GTGTCTTAATCCTTATTCTAATGGAACATACTGTATGAGAGCAATATTCATAATCGTCTATTTATCTGTTGTATTTCGTGAGAATGATACATAAAATATTTGTTTTTCAATAAAAAATGCCTCATTTTCCGGGTGCCCAAAGTTAGTAGCTATTTCAAATACATCAAAGAACGTGGAAAGACAAATTTAAAAAAATACGGTGTTTCCGTTCTTCAGAATCATGCCGGTATCCGGTTGCAAGATGGATTCCGGCGGCGACAATGATACGAATTATATTTTGAAATTCCGGTAAAATTACAAATAAAATACAAGGAGCTGCCGGAAGCATCGCCGGGGGCTTCGTCGCCCGATATTTCTTTCATGCAGCACATAAACACTAAGGTGGATACCGAAGAGCTGAGAGTTTATACCGTGTGCAGTATAATTTTGTACGAAAAGTCCCTTCGGAACGCCATCCTTATAACCTTAGGTCAGCGACCTAAAGTATCGACATAATGCACAACCTCTTCCTGAGAGGAAAAATTCGCCGGAGCATTAGCTGCCACAAGTCATTGACCTAAGATAATATAAATTGCATCCTCTCAGAATCCTTTTTATTAAATCATAAAAAATTGTAATCTATATGATTAAGACAATCAGTTCTCCGAATTTTCACAGAATTATAATTTTTATATGAAATAATAATCGAATTTTCATGGTATATCAAAAAGTATACAGATATATCTCAGAATTTCAACAGACTATTACTTCTATACCGAATATAGATTCTGAATTTCAACTGAATTCTATTTCTTCTGTAAAACATACTTCCGAATTTCTATAAAGATATATTTGATTTTATTATCAGCTCTCCGAATTTTTTCAAAGAAACAAAAATTTGCAATTACTACTCTGAATTTTTTCAGAAATTATGTTTTACTAATGAAATAGTCTTCCAAATTTTTTCAGAAGTCTGTAAAAGTACTTTTCTAAGAAACATTTTTTTTCAGAGAACATTTTACTATATTTATAGCCTCTTTGAAAATAAACAGGATGAATATAAACTTTTATAAATGATAGTGATGCTTAAAATCACGTATAGACCATCACTTTTGAAGCGATTGAGAAATGCGGAGCATTTCGATTTGTTTAAAAATATAGTCCTTCATATTCAGGAGAAGGCTGAAATCAGGCCATTGAGCCTCCTGCAAGTTTGCGAAAGCTTCTATGAAACTTTCAGCATGGAAAACAAAATTTTCAAACGGACGGAACGAAAGGAGGAGACCGTAAAGATTCGCGAGGCGCACAAAAAGCGCAAGCAATCCTACATGGCATTGAAACATTTGGTGAAGGCAACCTCCTAAGGCGACTCTGCTCCGATAAAAGCGGCCGCCGAAGTGATCCCGGAGGTGATGAAAAATTACGGTCAGGCCTATTATTCACCTGTAACGGAGGCTTCGTCTCTATTTATTAACCTCATCCACGATTTGGGGAGGGAAAATCACGTCGACAAGGTGTCGCTTATCATGGGAGCAGAAGAAGCGATTGCCGCCCTGAACCTTCATAACGAGGAGTTTATCAACCTGTATTCCAGACGGAGCCTCCTCGCGGAAGAGGAGAAAATGGACGGGAATATGCAAGAAGCCCGCGTCCGAACGGATCAGATGTTTGAAGTGTTGGCAGACAGCATCAACGTCTTTTACCATGCTAACGAAGTGATGCCTTCCGGAGACGCCGAAGTGAGCGACCTGCTCTACGACCCGATCGTATTTATCAATTCCTACCTCCGCCAATACAAAAGCATCCTGGCACGCCGCAGCGCCTCAGCCCGTTCGGGGGATAAACCGGAGCCGCCGGAATAGTGAACAGTGAACAGTGGTTTAATGATTAGTGAACAGCGAAAATGCTGCTCACTATCCGCTATTCGCTGTTCACTATTCACTATTCACTGTCTACGATTGTTCTGAAATTTTTCCATCCGGGGGAAAGCCTGTAAAGCTCTTTTGTGCCGGAAGGGACATGGAGGGTGACGGAATCGAACGCTGCGCGGTTAAAAATATCGGGAGAAACGGGAAGGGGATTTATGCGTTCGAGCGTCACATCCGTCAGGCTGCGGCAATTGGAGAAGGCAAAAGTTCCGATCGTGGTCACGCTGCCGGGGATGGTGATGGTGGTCAGGTTTTCGCAGCCGGCAAATGCTCCGTCTCCGATGCTGTTCACGCCGGCTGAAATGGCAACGGACCTCAGGCTGCTGCATGATGTAAAGGCCGACTCTCCGATATGCTTCACGCCGGTCGAAATGAAAACGGATGCCAGGCTTTCGCAATAGGAAAAGGCGCCCTTTCCGATTGCTTCCACGCTGCCGGGAATGGAGACGGACGTCAGGTTTGGGCAGTCGTGAAAAGCCCCGCTGATGATGCTTGTTACACCCTTCCGGAGAATCACCCCGGTAATTTCTTCGCGGTAATTCTCCCAGGGAATTTCGAGGGAATTGTCCGGCATCGCTCCGGTTCCGCCGACGGTGAGCGTTCCGCCGGACAGCGCCCAACGGAGATTCCCCATTGCTCCGCCGATGGCTTTCGCTCCGTTTTGCGCGGAAGCGGTGGCGGAAAGAAAAATTATTACAGGAAGTAAGATTAGCTGTTTCATGTTTGCATGGATAAAAGGTTTGTTTGCATTGCGGCAAAGGTATAAAAACAGTGAATATGCTATGCGAAGGTGAAGAGGTAGTTCATGCCGAAATTCCATAGCGTGACGACGCCGACGGCAAGGAGCTTGGAGAGGTAAAAATTGAAGCCGAATTTGTCGGAAAGAATCCAAAGTATCAGATTGTTTAGCCCGACGCCGAAGAGGGCGATGAGGAAAAAGCTGAGAAATTCTGCGGCAATGCGGTCGCTGACGCTCCGGAATGTCCAGATGCGGTTCCATATATAGTTGGAGGCGGCGGCGGCAATGAATCCGCATGTATTGGCGATGTATCGGTTGGTCTTTGCTTTTTCTTTCAGATACCAGGTGAGGCCGAAATCAATCATCATGCCGGAAAAGCCTACCGCGCAGAACTTCAGGAATTGAAGAATCGGAAGACCGGCTGTCATCGGCGGATGCTTACGGACTGATACGCGGCATTGCGTGCTGCGCAGACGGGATTCTCAAGCGTGAGGCTGAACCGGTACTCGCCCTGTTCGAGCGGGGGGACTACCGTTTTGAGGTATCCGCCGACGGTGGAACGGGGAGGAAGCGACGCGAGGGGTTCGGACAGTTCGCAGTCGGCAAACGAGGCTTCCGTACGCCGGGGGATATACACCGCACGGAGGGCAACCGGCAGTTCGGGATGCAGGAAGTCGATCGCCCGGTCGGAAGGGTTGTGTATCTCGAAGGGAATCTGCAGCGTGTCGCCCGGCGAGAGGGTGGCGCGGGGCAGCGTGAAATGGATCTTCTGGCGGTTTACCGTTTGCAGGCTTTCCACGAAATATCCGTATACGGGGTATCCGTCTACGGTGTATTTTTGCGACAGGCGGCTGCGTTCCATGCAGATAAAGGCGGGTTTTCCCTGGAAGTTTAATTCCTTTGCCAGCAGGTCGTACTGCGTCTGCCGGCCGGTTACGGAACTTAGCACGAAGGATTCTTTGCCTGTAAAGAAGTGGTATTCGGAAGGGCTCTGAAACGAACCGGTGAATACCACCGGCCGATCGCCGGCTATGGATTCGATGCGCCGGCAGGCTTCCTCTTTGCCGCTGAATTTAAGGCGGGCGGGCAGCAAATCCGTTGTCAGGACGATGCGCGCCAGCAGGATCAGCAGCAGGGAGGGGGCGATGACGCGGCGGGCGTAGCGCATCAGCCGCCGGTCGTCGAGGCAGTGGCGGTAGAGCAGAATCATCATCGGAATGGAGGTGGCTACCGTCCAGTGGGGTTCCACTTCGCCGCGGAAGGTGGTGAGCCAGAAGAAAACGAAAAATCCGGTGATGAGGAAGTAGAGCCCGCGCTCGAAGCGGTCGGACGGACGGTATTTCGCCAGTACGTAGACCACGGCGCCGAAGGTAAAAGGGTTGAAAACGACCAGTTGATTGGGGAGGTATTTCAGGAAGTCGCTCCACCGGAATGCGCGGCTGCGTCCGCTCAGGTGATACTGGAAGCTGGGGAAGTCGTTGGCCACCTGCCAGTAGAGGTGCGGCGCCAGCAGCAGGAGCGTGCCGAGGGCGGCTATCCAGCACTTGGGGCGGGTCAGCAGGCGAAGGTTGGACAAAAGGATGAAGCCCACAATCAGCACGGCGTGGTATTTGCTGTACACCATGCCGGCCATCGAGAGGGTGAGGAATGCGGTGTTCCGCCACGATTCCTCGTTGAGAAACTGCCGGTAGGCGTAAAGAAAGAGGGCGGTGAAAAACAGGAACGGGGGATCGGGCGTCGTGACGAATCCGTAGGTCTGAAACATCACGAAGGAGGCTGCAATGAGGAAGAAGAGCAGGGTCTTCCGTGTGTCGGGCGATTTTTCGCCGATGATCTTCCAGACCGTGAGGATGGTGAAAACCTGCAGGATGACGGTGATGAAACGTACCGAAAGGTTCCCGCCGAAAAGCAGACCGGACAGCCAAGCCATGATTCCTACCGCCGGGGGATGGTCGAAGTATCCCCAGGCGGGTGTTTCGCCATACATATAATAATAGGTTTCGTCGGTCATGACTTCGGTAAGGAGGGCTTGCAGGATGTTGATGCACAACCAGGCAAAGAGGAGGATGGCGAAAAGCCGTTCCGGCTTAAAACCATTGATCCCAGAGGTAGCGATATTTTTTTTCATGCGTTGTGCGTGTGATATTGTCCAGGTTGAATGTGGCATAGAAAGCCTGTTCGTGGTACATGTTTTTTTCCATGAAATGGAGCGAATAGGCGAATTTCAGCGTCACGGCCGCGGTTTGTATGAAGCGGATGTAGAGGTCGAGGCGGTTGTATTCCGTTGCGCGGTAGACGGGGTCTCCCCAGTAGAGCAGGTTTCCGTGGTCGCTGTAATAGACCTGCTGGCTTCCGCCTTTATACCAGGAGTTGAAGAGTCCGAGTCCGCGGTATTCTATTTTTGTTTCGGCCAGGATGCCCTGCGGTTTGTTCCATACGCCGATTCCCCGGTCGCGGTCGAGAGCGATAGCCCATCCGAGGTTGGCTTCCAGTTTGGCGAAGCCGGTCTTTTCGCTCAGGTCGAGTCCGAGGGAAGTAAGCATCAGCCCGTTGTCGTGGATGGATTCGTCGATCACGGGGTTCATCATTCCGGCAAAGTGGAACATGTATCCGAAATGCTGTGCATAGATCATCCCTCCGGCGAAGCCGTACCGTCCGGACCATCCCATGAAAAACGCCTCGTGGCGCGTGCGGGTCTGGCGGCCGGTCCAGTCCAGCCATACGTTGGCGTAGCTGTGTCTGTGCCGGTATTCCCAGAATACGCCGTGTATGACGGGGCGGTAGTTCAGGATGGAATCCTGGAAGAACATCCGCGGATACCGGTCGAGCGCCAGGCGTCGGGGTATGGCGCCGGCGTAGAAGCGGAAGGGCGTGCCGGCGTATTCGTAGTAGACCACGGGGTTGAAGAAATCGACAGCCCGTTCGCTTCCGTATTCGTGCAGGAGGTCTGCGCCGGCGAACACGCGGTGTGTGCCGTCCAGGCTAAGTCCCGCTTCGGGGGCGAGGTGTACGCCGGCCATGGTTTGCGGTATCTGTACGGCCGAACCGCCGAACTCCGTATTGTCGAAAAAGGAATGCACGCCGGTTTTCCATACGACATCCTGGGCGCCGAGAGGCAGACATCCCGGCAGGCATGCTGCTAAAAGGTGAAACAGTTTCATGGGTATACCTTTATTTTATGTTCATAGAAGCAGTTCATCTCACATCACCCGCTGGACGGGCTGCAGGGTGAGCATTTCTTTCGGTACGGCGGCCTGTATACTTTTGGTCAGCAGATCGGCGACGGCGTGGCGGACAAAGTCTTTGCGCGTCACCAGCACAATCTCTCTCGCGGGTTTGGGGATGGCAAAGGGGCGTATCAGTTCTTTCTGTTCTTTGCTAAGCTGGTAGGTGGCCAGTTCGGGGATGAAGGTGATGCCGTTGTCGCCTTCCACCATGCGCATAAAGGTTTCGAGGCTTCCCAGCCGGTAGGCGCCCTGTCGTACCTTCACCTGCTCCATCTGGCAAAAGCGTACGAGCTGGTCGCGAAAGCAGTGTCCCTCGTCCAGCAGCCAGAGGCGTTCTCCGTTCACGTCGGCGGTGCGGATCAGTTCGTGTTTGAACAGCGGTTCGCTACGGGCTACGTATCCGAAGAACTGTTCGTAATATAATGTCTGTCCCCGGAGTTCGGATTCAACAGGCTGCGAGGCAATGATGGCCGCGTCTATTTCGCCGTTCAGCAGGGCGGCGATGGTGGGGGCGGTTTTCATCTCGAGGATATGGATTTCCAGGTCTTTGTGTTTTTTCGTCAGATTCAGGAAGAAGCGCGGCACCAGGTAGGGAGCGATGGTAGGCAGGATAGCCAGGCGGAATACGCCTTTGACGGACTTTCCCTCCTCGTACACAATCTCTTTTATCAGCGAAGCCTGATAAAGCACGATGCGTGCCTGTTCCACGATCTTTCTTCCCGACGGGGTGGGTTTCACCGGCTGCACATTGCGGTCGAACAGTTTGATACCCAGTTCGTCTTCGAGCTTTTGAATCATCATGCTGAGTGTAGGCTGTGTAACGCCGCAATGTTCGGCAGCCCGGGCAAAATGGCGGAAGGAATCTACGGCCAGTACGTATTCCAGTTGTTGTATTGTCATTGTGTTACATGTTTTTTGATAAAAGGAGCGTAAAAATACATGTTTTAGCATAAGCGGCAAAAAATGTGGCTAATATTTTGAGAATATAAATAATCCTCTACCTTTGCACCGCAACAAAAAAAGTCACTTCGGGGTGTAGCGCAGTCCGGTTAGCGCACCTGCTTTGGGAGCAGGGGGTCCCAAGTTCGAATCTTGGTACCCCGACTTTTTTTCCATCCACAAACACAAACAAAACAATACACTTTATGTCAGTAGCAAAACGCGATTTAGGAGAACGGAAGGTGACCACCCACCGCCTGATAGAAATGAAGCGACGGGGAGAAAAAATATCCATGCTCACAGCATACGACTACTCGATGGCCAAGATTATAGACGAAGCAGGAATGGACGTCATCCTGGTGGGCGACTCGGCCTCCAACGTGATGGCCGGCAATGCCACCACACTTCCCATCACGCTGGATCAGATGATATACCACGGCAAATCGGTGATGAAAGCCGTAACAAGAGCGCTGGTAGGCGTCGATCTGCCCTTTGGCTCCTATCAGGGAAACTCCAAGGAAGCCATCTTCTCCGCCATACGGGTGATGAAGGAAACACATGCCGGTTTCATCAAGCTGGAAGGCGGATCCGAAGTAAAGGAATCCATCGAACGGATACTCTGCGCCGGCATTCCCGTGATGGGACATTTGGGGCTGACGCCTCAATCCATCAACAAATTCGGCACCTATACCGTGCGTGCCAAAGAGGAACCGGAAGCCCGCAAACTCGTAGCCGATGCACATCTACTGGAAGAACTGGGCTGTTTTGCCATCGTGATAGAGAAAGTCCCCGCAGCCCTGACCACCCGCATAGCCTCCGAACTGACCATCCCCCTGATTGGCATCGGAGCCGGCAACGGAGCCGACGGGCAAGTGCTGGTAGCGCACGACATGCTGGGCATTACCGAAGGATTCTCGCCACGCTTCCTGCGCCGCTATGCCAACCTGAAGGAAATCATAACCGGCGCCGTACAGTCGTATATAGAAGATGTGAAACGCCACGATTTCCCCAATGAAAAAGAACAATACTAAACCAAACATCATGATCCGGGAACTGAAAGAAAGAGTGCTGGAAGCCAACCTTGCCCTGGTGAAGCACGGACTGGCGCTGTTCACCTGGGGCAACGCCAGCGAAATCCTCCGATCCGAAGGACTGATAGCCATCAAGCCCTCCGGCATTCCCTACGAAACGATGAAAGCAGACGACATCGTGGTCGTCGATCCGGACGGACACATAGTGGACGGACACCGGAAGCCCTCCTCCGACACAGCTACCCATCTAGTTCTGTACAAAGCTTTCCCCGAAACGGGAGGCGTTGTACATACCCACGCCACCTATTCTACGGCCTGGGCACAAGCCGGGCGGGATATTCCCGCAGTGGGCACCACACATGCCGATTATTTCGCAGACGCCATCCCCTGCACCCGCACGATGACGCAACAGGAGATAGAAGGAGCCTACGAAGAAGAAACCGGCCATGTAATCGCAGAACGCTTCAAACACCTCAACCCGGCGCATATACCCGGCGTGCTGGTAGCCCATCACGGCCCTTTTTCCTGGGGAAAAGACGCCGCCGACGCAGTGCACAACGCCGTAGTGATGGAGCAGGTAGCCCTTATGGCCGCCATTTCGTACAGCCTGAACCCATCGCTCGCCATGAATCCCCACCTTATTACCCGGCACTTTTTCCGCAAACACGGTGCACAAGCCTACTACGGGCAATAACCGGAGCAAACGCATCAGCCTGCAGCCACGCCGCACAGACTTTTCTTACCGTCCGCAGTGTAAATTCTCAACTCTTTTATGTAGCTTCTCTAATACGCGATGAAAGCGGCTGAATAATGGAAGTGTTCCGGCTTGAAAGGCTTTCGGATGATGCCGAAGGCCTTTTCCAGTGGCAGGAAGACTCGCCGGGAGAGGGGTGAGGAGGTATAATTAGGTTTCCCTGTCGCTTGCTTCCTATACGGAGTTGTTATATTTTGGAGGGAAAACTATTTTCCAAACGATTTTGCCCCTTCCCAGGCTTGTGAAAGCCTTTCTGCAAAAGTTTTTGTATCTACTTACTAATCATTAAATACTTCAATTAAGAGTTTTACCTCTCCTTGCCAGTCAGTAGATGCTTCGTTAATTGTATTTGCTTCTACTGATTAGTCAGTATATGTTTCGGCAATTGCCTTTGCTTTTCCTTACTAATCATTATTTGCTTCGGCAATTGCCTTTGCCTCTACTTACCAGTCATTAAATGCTTCGGCAATTGCTTTTACTTTTCCTTACCAGTCATTAAATGCTTCGGCAATTGCTTTTGCTTTTCCTTACTAGTCACTAAATACTTCGGCAATTGCTTTTGCTTTTCCTTACTAGTCACTAAATACTTCGGCAATTGCTTTTGCTTTTCCTTACTAGTC
>JAISMW010000087.1 GCA_031276545.1 Tannerellaceae bacterium | reverse complement strand
AGTGAGGGGTCGCAGCGCAGTGAGGGGTCAAGGAACAGAGAAGTCACTCTAACGCCGGAAGGCGTTGCCCTTTCGATAACCCCGTACAAGCGCAGCGCAGTGCGGGGTCGGAGCGCAGTGAGGGGCAGTGCAGTGCAGTGCGGGGCAAGGCGACGCGGAATCCCATCTGTCGCATAGCGGCAGGGCAACGCCTTCCGGCGTTAGAGTGACTTCTCTGTTCCTTGACCCCTCACTGCACTTCGACCCTGCACTGTAACCCCGCACTGCGCTTCGCTTGTACGGGGTTATCGAAAGGGCAACGCCTTCCGGCGTTAGAGTGACTTCTCTGTTCCCTGACTCCTCACTGCGCTGTGACCCCGCACTGCGCTCCGCTTGTACGGGGTTATCGAGAGGGGTACGCCTTCCGGCGTACTGGGGAGATAGTCAGCGTTGAGCGTAGAGAATGGCGTGGTTACCTGGTTTCATAACCCGAACGGGCGTCTAACGCCGGAAGGCGTTGCCCTGCCGCCATGCGACAGATGGGATTCCGCGTCGCTTGCCCCGCACTGCCCCGCCTTGCCCCGCACTGCGCTCCGACCCCGCACTGCGCTGCGCTTGTACGGGGTTATCGAAAGGGCAACGCCTTCCGGCGTTAGAGTGACTTCTCTGTTCCCTGACCCCTCACTGCACTTCGACCCTGCGCTGTGACCCCGCACTGCGCTGCGCTTGTACGGGGTTATCGAAAGGGCAACGCCTTCCGGCGTTAGAGTGACTTCTCTGTTCCTTGACCCCTCACTGCGCTGCGACCCCTCACTGCGCTGCGACACTGCACTGCGCTGCGCTTGTACGGGGTTATCGAGAGGGGTACGCCTTCCGGCGTACTGGGGATGATCCGGCAGCGAACGTTGTTCCGCTAATTGGCGGCGCTCATTAATGCTCATAGTTGTTTCTTGAATAAACGGCATTGAACAACGGATAGTGAATAGTGAATGGCTGTATTTGACAAGCGGAGTAAAAAGGATAGAGAGAGGCTGCTTCTCTAACGGGGGGGCGGCCTTTCCTGTTTTTTCGCTGTTCTTCGCCGTCTCCTGCTGTTCGTTCCTCATTCCGGAGGGGGAGGCCGCGGAGCAAAAGGGGGTCGCCGCGGAGCAAAGAGGGGGCTTCCGGAGCCGTCGGGGATTGTTTGCAGAGAGGAAGCGGGCGTTCCGGGAGCCATTCTTTACGTTCCGGAGGAGGTCGGAGGTACCCGCCGGTGCATCATGGTTCTCCCCTCATTCATTCTGTTTCACCGCGTCCTGACTGCGTTCGCTCGCCTTTCGGTAATGATTGCAAATATGTCGATAATGACTGTAAATATATTAATGAGTAATGAAAATATTAGCGGAAGTAATGCAAATACTCCAATAAGTAATGCAAATATTAGAAGAAGTAATGCAAATACTCCAATAAGTAATGCAAATATTCCAATAAGTAATGCAAATATTGGAAGAAGTAATGCAAATATTCCAATAAGTAACGCAAATATTGGAAGAAGTAATGCAAATATTCCAATAAGTAATGCAAATATTGTCGGAAGTAACGCAAATATTCCAATAAGTAATGCAAATATTAGAAGAAGTAATGCAAATATTGGCGGAAGTAATGCAAATATTCCAATAAGTAATGCAAATATTAGCGGAAGTAACGCAAATATTCTAATAAGTAATGCAAATATTAGCGGCAATATGCGTACATGAAGCTTCTGCGGGTCTACACCGGCAGAAGTTTTTTGCCCCCTAACGTCCGGCGGGGCTTCCGGTCGCAAGGGCGGTCGAACGGGACAGGAAAGCACAGACCGGATTGTTGAGGGCGTGGACAGTCCTTCGGAAGGCGGTCGCTCCCAAGCGTCCGGCGGGGCTTCCGGGCGCAAGGGCGGGCGATTGGATGTGGCCGGCGGTTCTTGCCGTGCTGAAGATTTTTGCCCGGCAATGCTGTTTTTTTATAGCTTTGTCCGCAAAAAAAGCCGATGAACGAAAGTATACTTAACGGACTGCTGAATCTCTTTGCCGTGTTTGCCTCTATCGTGAAGATAGAAAAGGAACAGGCCGTGCAGGCCGTCCATTCCTACCTGTCGAGCCATTTCGGCGTCCGTTCGCACAAGGAACATATCGAGTTGTACCACGAGCTGAGGAGCATGTACGACGATTCGCTGTATGCTATCAACAAGGAGAATGTGGTGCACAATATCTGCAAACAGATGAAGGTGAAACTTACGGCCGAGGAACAACTGCTGCTGCTGGTACGCTTCATGGAGTTTGCCTGCCGCAACAGCGGAGAGTTCGGAGGTCATCAGGGGATGTTCCGGACGGTTTCGGAGATATTCGGCATCCCGCAAACGGAGTTCGACGAAGCCTGCGCCTTTATAGAAGACCGCCCCTCGGACTCCATCCTGACGATCGGCGCCGAAGAAAAGGACAGCGGCCTCCATATACGGCGCGAAGGAATGGAGGGAGAAATCAGCGTGTGGCGGATCGGACGCTTCGGCAGATACCTCCTGACGTACCGCGGAAGCGGGACGGTGTTCATGAACGACATCCCGCTGACTCCCGGCATCTTCTACACCTGGCAGCACAGCAGCGTGGTGAAGGGGCCGCATTTCCTGCCGGTGTACTTCAGCGATCCGGCGGCGGTGTTCAACCGGGACACGGAGCGCGACCGCATCTTCCTCTCGGGGCGCGACATCCATTTTACGTTCGGCAACTCGACGTCCGGACTGCACAACTTTTCCTTCGATCTGGAATCGGGACAACTGGTGGCCATCATGGGAGGGAGCGGCGTGGGGAAGTCTACGCTGCTGGGCATACTGAACGGAAGCATCCCGCCCGACCGGGGTTCCGTTACGATCAACGGCTATCCGGCGGATTCCTCCGGGGCGCGCCGGCTGACGGGCTTTGTCCCGCAGGACGACTTGCTGATAGAGGAGCTTACGGTCTACCGGAATCTGTGGTTCACAGCCCGTTTCTGCTTCGACGGCCTTTCGCTTCAGGAGATAGACAAACGGGTGAACCGGGTGCTGGACGATTTGGACCTGAGCGAAATAAAAGACCTCGAAGTAGGCTCCCCCCTGCGGAAAACCATCAGCGGCGGACAGCGCAAACGCCTCAATATCGCGCTGGAGCTTATCCGCGAGCCGGCGATACTCTATCTGGACGAACCGACCTCCGGGCTGTCGTCTTCCGATTCGGAAAAAGTGATGATGCTGCTGAAGGAGCAGACGCACAAAGGGAGGCTGATCATCGTAAACATCCACCAGCCCTCTTCCGAAATCTACAAGCTCTTCGACCGCCTCTGGCTGCTCGACCGGGGAGGCTATCCCGTCTACGACGGCAATCCGATAGAGGCGATTACCTGGTTTAAACATGCGGCGAAATATACCGACCGGGACATCAGCGTATGCAGCGCCTGCGGGAATGTGAATCCGGAACTGATCCTGAACATCATGGATTCGAAAAAGATTGACGATTCGGGCAACCTGACGAATATCCGCAAATTCACCTCCGCCGAGTGGCACGCAATGTACCTCGACGCCCGCCCCGCCTTCGGGGAGATACCCGTACATGCGCTGCCCGACAACCGGCAGAAGCGTCCTTCGTGGCTGAAGCAGTTCCTCATCTTCTCGGAGCGGAATATCCGTACCAAACTGACCAACCTCCAGTATCTGATCATCGCCCTGCTGGAGGCTCCCCTTCTGGCATGGATCGTAGCCCTGCTCACCCGCTTTGCAGCCGACGGGCAGTACACGCTGCTGGGGAACAGGAATTTCGTTACGTATATCTTCATGTCTGTCATCGTAGTCACTTTCATCGGGCTAAGCATCAGTGCAGAGGAAATCATCCGCGACCGGACGGTACTGAAGCGGGAACGCTTCCTGCGCCTGAGCCGGAGCAGCTACCTGAGCGCCAAGATGCTTTACCTCTTCATGCTGTCGGGGCTTCAGACCTTTCTGTTCATTCTGGTGGGGAATCACATTATCGAGGTGGGGCACGGGATGTTTCCGGTCTGGTGGAGCGTGCTGTGGGCTACGGCCTTCCTGGCCAATCTGACCGGCCTGTGGCTTTCGCAGACACTCCGTTCGATCGTTTCCATTTATATTACGATCCCGCTGCTGCTGATTCCCCAGATACTGCTTTGCGGACTGGTGATCCGTTTCGACGACCTCAACTCCGGAAATGCGGCAGGCGATCGGAACGTAGCGCCTCCGGTCGGCGAAATAATCCCCTCGCGCTGGGCTTTCGAAGCCCTGACGGTGGAACAGTTTACCGGCAATTCCTACAACCGCCTGTTTTTCCCGATAAGGAAAGAGCAGTTTCGGGCGCAATACTACAAGGATATCCATCTGCCGGAAGTCCGTACCCTGGCGGAAGCGTATACCCAAGGCGATTCCGCTGCCGGAGCAACCGTCTGCAACGAAATCCTGCGGCTTGGGGAAGCCGCCCGCATCCCACCCTTTTCCGGAACGGAAACCCTCGCCGCTTATCTGGATAAAGCAGATTCGGCCCTGCGCATCCGGGCGCATAATTTCACCGCCTATCTGGAGCAGACGCAGACCCGGATCGCCGGAGAGAAGGGCGCCGGATACCTGACAGGCCTCAAACAGGCGCACCACAACGAGGCGGTGGAGAATCTGGTGACCGGGCTGGGAAATCCCTTCTTCCGTAAAGCCGGACAGCGGATCTATCCCCGTATAGGCGCCGTCTACATGAAGCCGGAGAACCCGTGGGGCAGAGCGCCTTTCTACAGTCATGAGAAACGCGTCGGAAGGTATTATCTTTCAACTTATTTCTTTAACCTGATAATACTGTCTTTTTTTGCCGTTCTGGTGATAATCGCTATATTCGCGGACATTCCGGGGAAGTACCTCCGGAACAAAAAGGACTACTAACAAAGGATTATATAATTTAACACAACGAAAATCATGAAAAGAAGTATGATGGGGCTGCTCGCCGTAGCAGCATTTATTTTTAGCCTGACCTCGTGCAGCGGTACCAAGAAAGCAAACGACGACGGAGCCTCGCAGGCAGAAGATGCAGCCGTGGCGGCAGGCAGTGTACCCAAAACATTATTGACGGAAGAAGTGAAAACGGAAACCGTTCAGTTGCTGAAAGACTTGCCGGATTCGGAAATCCCCTATCGCATTGCCACCGGCGAAGTGACGATAGGCATAGGCAGTCTGAACTCTCTGCTGCCCGTTTCGAAAGCAGCCGAACTAACCTCCACGGCACAGAAAGCCTGCGCTGCCGGAATCTACCTGGCCGACTACAGTGTGCTGAAAGCGCTGGGACAGCCCACCACCGAAATAGAAAGCGTACTGGCCGAACTGACCTCTGCACTGAACATCACGTATGTGCTGAACATTCTGAACAAACCGGCTCCTGCCTCCAAAGAAGAGTTCGGCGCCTTCCTCCGCGAACAGGAAGACCAAATCATTCAGGCGCTGGCAGCCGACGACAAGGTGGACGTCCAGATTGAACTCTTCAGCGGCATTGCCGCCGAGCTGGCCGTCGTCTATGCGAACCCGTCCTTGGTTGTACAGGGCGATGCCACGTCCGCCGGGCTGACCGACAATCAGACTAAGCGCCTGGAAATACTCGGCCAAATAACCGCCGACTTAACCGCTTACTATCCCGACCTGGCAAAGCTGGGAGAAATCCTCCAACCGCTGAAGGATAAAGTAACCTCCGTCCGGACAGCCCGCGAGTCTAACGCCGAAATCCTCGCCATCCGCGATGCCCTGCTGAAATAAGCCGTTTGCGGCACGGTAAAAACAGAAAAGCTATCTTTTCCCGACAGGGAAAAGATAGCTTTTCTGCTGAAAGACCTGTGCAGCCCCGCCGCCCTATCCGGTATAAAGAATGGACAGCAGGGTAATATCGTCCGACTGCACGGCGCCGGAAGTGAAGCGGTTGATGGAATCCGTTATTCGCTCCACCGTTTCACGGGGATGGCAGGTTGTCATGCAGCGGCAGTGTTCCAGCAGGCGGGCGTTGCCGTAAAGCTCCTTCTGTCCGTTCATCGCCTCGGTGACGCCGTCGGTATACAGGAACAGGCTGTCGCCGGGGTGAAGCATCAGTTCTTTTTCATGGTAGCCGGCATCGGGCAAGGCGCCCAGGATTACGTCGTTTGTGAGCGGGAGGAAGGAGGCCTCCGTTCCCTCTTTCCGGATAAGGACGGGAGGATTGTGGCCTGCATTGCAGTAGGTCGCCAGCCCGCTCCGGATATTCAGTATGCCGTAGAAGGCCGTCACGAACATATCGTTGACGCTTTCCCGGCAAAGGATCCGGTTCGAGCGCTGCATACATACGGAGGAGGAATTTTCGCTCAGAGCGATGGCGCGAATCACCGTCCGGCTGATGGCCATAAAAATAGCTGCGGGGATTCCTTTCCCCGACACATCGGCCACGACGAAGCCCAGCCGGTCTTCATCAATGAGGAAAAAGTCGTAGAAGTCGCCCCCCACGTATGCCGCCGCATTCATGGAAGCATAGATGTCGAACGTATTCGGTTCGGGGAAGGGAGGAAACTGTTTGGGGAGGATCGTCTGCTGTATCTCCCTGGCTATTTTCAGGTCGGACTGGATGGATTTAAGCTGGGTGTGCTCCTGCTGGGCGTTCTTGATAAAGGCGATTTGTTCGATAGCCTTTTCAATCGTACATTCCATATCTTCCAGATTGATGGGCTTCGTGGTAAAGTCGAAGGCTCCCCGGTTCATTGCGGTGCGAATGTTCTCCATATCGCCGTAGGCCGAGACCATGATGCACTTTAGCGCGGGGTTGCGCATCTCGTTTATTTTGGTCAGCAGGGTGAGGCCGTCCATTTCCGGCATATTGATATCGCTCAGTATAATGTCGAAGTCCGGGCGATCCAGCAGCATTTGCAGCGCCTCCACGCCATTGTGGGCGAAGGCAAATTCGTATTCTCCTTTTTTGATCTTCCGGCGGAAGTACTGGGTAAGCAGTATTTCCATATCTTGTTCGTCGTCGACGCTTAGTATTTTAACGGGCATAGACTGTTTCCTTTTTATGAAAGGGGCAATGAAACCGTAAACCGGGTAAACTCGTTCACCGTCGTGTCCATTTCGATGCTTCCCTTATGTTTGTTCTCTATAATGGATTTGCAGATAGACAGTCCCAGCCCGGTACCTTCCCCTACGGGTTTGGTGGTGAAGAAAGGGGTGTACAGTTTCTCTCTCACTTCGGGGGGGATGCCGGTGCCGTTGTCTTCAATCATCAGCTTCACGCGTTCGTTCTCTTTCCGTATTTCCACCCTGATGGCGGGTTCATAGGAGGCTGCCGACGCTTCTTTCAGCTTGCTGAACACGGCATAGCAGGCATTGTTCATGATGTTCAGCACGGCTCGGCTCAGGTCTTGCGGGATAAGGTTCAGCAGGGGGATATCCGGTGCGTAGTCTTCTGTGATGCGGACGTTGAAATTCTTGTGTCCTGCTCTCACGGCATGGTACGAAAGCCAGATATATTCGTGCACCAGTTCCTTCAGGTCGGTAGGCATATAGTCGTCTTTTCCGCGCGAATACAGCAGGATGCCCCGTATGATGCCGGACACGCGGTGTCCGTTCTCTTCTATTTTGGCGATATTGCTTTTCAGGTCGGCAAGGATGTCCTTTAGTTCTTCCCTGGCGTCTTGTGCGAGCGAGCTTTCCGCTTCTTGCAGTACATCTTCCATATCCTTCAGGAGTTTGCCGGACAGCTTGCTGAAATTGATCACAAAGTTCAGCGGATTCTGTATTTCATGTACGATGCCTGCGCTTAGCATTCCCAGGGAGGCCAGTTTGTCCTGGTTGCTTATCTGCTGCTGCAGATATTCGATGTATTTGTCTGTGTCATTCATTGTTTTCGGTAGTTTGATGAATGGGTATAGTCATGGTAAATTCGCAATATTGATCTTTTTCGCTCTCCACTGTCAGGCTTCCTTTATGGTTCAGGATCACTTCGCGGCTGATGTATAAACCTGTGCCGGCGGCTTCGGCCGTAGGTTTGGTGGTGAAGAAGGGTTCGAATATCCTGTCCTTTACATGGTCTTCGATTCCTGTGCCGTTGTCGTAGACCTTTATCACGATATGGTCTCCTTGTTTGTGGATGCTGACGGAGAGTTCGGGTGAGAAGGTCTGCCTGGCGGCTTTTTTCACCAGGGCGTACAGGCTGTTTTTAAAGAGATGGAGCAGGACTTTGCTCATCTGTTCGATGTGTACATCTATCAGCAGCGAAAGCGTCAGTTTCCGCAGGCTGATGCGTATGCTGTATTCCTCTATTTCTTTCGCAAACAGTTTGGATATTACGTCTATATTGGCTTTGCAGAGGTTGTTGATGTCCGTGGGCGCCATCTTGCCTTTGGGGTCTTTCAGCAACTCTTCCATTGCTTTCACGATGCGTACGGTGTTGGCTCCGTGCTCGCTTATTTTGGTGAGGTTTTCGCGAATCATCTGCAGTACCTCCCGCGTTTCGGCGTATGATTCTGTGGTGACAGCGTCCGGTTCGCTCCTCCATTCCTTTTCCAGTCCATGGATAAGGCGGATGGATAGTCCTGCAAAATTGTTGATATAATTCAGCGGATTAAGTATCCGGTCTACCAGACCTTTGGTGAGTTGTCCTACCGTGGCAAGTCGTTCGCTGCGCACCAGTTCGTCCTGAGCCTCGGCGAGGGCGGCGAGGGCGGCCGAGAGTTTTTCTGATTCCATCAGCACCTGGTCTCGCTGCACGCGAAGTTCTATGGTTCGTTCTTCTACGATTTTGGCCAGGTATTCCTTCTGCCGGAGCTGTTTCCCCAGTATGCCTTTCACGGTATAGAGGACAATCAGGATGAAAAGAATGATTCCCGCCATAGACTGCTGGCTGTAATAAAGTGCGAAAATGATTGAAATAATTCCCGCCAGAAGTGCTCTTTCGATGATGGATATCTTCCGCTTCAATATCCCTATATCTTTTATATCAAAATCGGGCATACGCTATTCGCTGTATTTTTTTGTCATGGTTAATACGTTCCTGTTTCCTGTGCGGCGGTATGAAACCTTTGTCATCAGCTTCTTCATAAGGAAAGTGCCCAGTCCTCCGACAGGCCGCTTGTCGAAGGGGAGCGAGATATCCGGCGCCGGCCGGTCGGTCGGGTCGAAAGCGATACCGTCGTCGGCTATCACGATGCACACTTCCTGTTCGCTGTGTTCCACGCTGATGACGATGTCTCTGTCTGTCTCGCCGGGATAGGCGTACAGCATCACGTTCACTACCGCCTCTTCGACCGCCAGCTTCAGGTTCATACGGGCAACCGGACTTAGCGCAAGGCTGCCGGTTGCTTGCCGGAGAAACCGGTCGAGAAGGGTCAAGTCGTCGATTCTATTCGTTATGTGAAGTGATTCGGCCATCTTCCTCAGTCGTTTCCTCAATAGTCAGTATGGACGAGAAGCCGGTAATATGGAATATTTCCATAATCTCCTGCCGGATATGAATCAGCCGCAGCGTCCCGCCCTTATTCCTCATTCCCTTTTGCAGTGTAAGCAAGAGCCTGAGTCCCGCACTGCTGATATAGGTCAGGTCTTTCCCGTTCAGCACAAGATGCTTCTGTTCGTGCTGCAAAGCCTTCCGAACTTCTTTCTCAAACTCCACAGCCGTCAGCGTATCCAACTGTCCGGCAAGACTGATGACCATTTCCTGTCCGTTTTCTACTGTTATTTTCATATCATTATACATTAACTGTCAAGGCACAAAAGTAAGAAAACATCTTGCACACAAAAGCATCTTTGCCTCTGTTCTTTCGTTTCACACTGCGTCCGGGCACATTTCAGATTGCCGTACCCTGTACGCCGTTGGCGTACCACTTTCGATAACCCCGTACAAGCGAAGCGCAGTGCGGGGGATACCGTCGCCTCCGGATACATAACCCTACCAGGGTTTTATAAAGAAGGTATTCAGGTTCGGGGCGTCTGCCAGGAGGCCGATGGGGGTTGTGCCGTCGGCGTCGAACAGGAAGTTGGGGATGGGGAAGTCCTCCACGTCGTCCGTATCGGAATAGCCGAGGCGCAGGACGCCGTTTCGGGCGGCGGGATAAAGGGCGGCGTCTGCGGCGTGAAGCGACTCCACACGTGGGTCGACTACGAAATATTTTTTTGAAGGCGATCCACTAGTGGATCGGGGCAAAAACTTTTTTTTTGAAGCTGATCCACTAGTGGATCGGGGCAAAAAACTTTTTTTTGAAGGCGATCCACTTGTGGATCGGCAGTATCGAAGTTTCAGGGAAGGCGATCCACATAGTGGATCGCCTTCCCGAAAATAGCTGAAAACCCTCTCTCAATCAGGGAAAAGGCTGTGGAACGGCGGGGAGAATAAAAAAGTGAAAAATATACTGATAAGATACTCCCTGGTTTTCGGGTAAAAGTCTATACCTTTACCCCTCGAAATTCACTATACTCCAAGTTTGATGAGACGTTTTATATTTCTGTTCATGCCGGTGTTTTTTGCCTTTTCGCTTCCGGCCGAAATCAGCTTGAGCGACGACGCTCAAATCAGCATCCTTACCTGTTCTCCTTCGGAAATCGCCGTCTTTACGGTCTACGGCCATACGGCCATACGGGTGTCCGATCCGGCCGTCGGGCTGGATATGGTGTTCAATTACGGGATATTCGACTTCCATAAATCCGGGTTCATTTACCGCTTCACCAAAGGGGAAACGGATTATCAGTTGGGGGTAACTTCCTTCGGAAACTTCGTGATGGACTATGCCTCGCGCGGAAGCGGAATCACCGAACAGACGCTGAATCTCACCCCGGAGGAAAAGCACAGAATCTGGGCGGCGCTCGCAGACAATGCGCGGCCGGAGAACGCGACGTATCGCTATAATTTCTTTTTCGACAACTGCGCTACCCGTCAGGTAGCCCTGATTGAACGCTGTATCGACGGCCGGCTGGCGTACCGGCACGAACCTTTGCACAGGAGCTTCCGCGAGGAGATAAACCGTTGCATGAGGAACAAGCCGTGGCTCCTGTTCGGCTGTCAGTTGGCGCTGGGCAGCCCTGCCGACCGGGAAATGTCGGTGCGCGAGGAATTATTCCTCCCCCTCCTGCTGGAAAAGGCCTTCGACAGCGCCGCGATACTTTCGCCCGACGGACAGGAACGTCCGCTGGTATCAACAAGGAAGATGCTGCTGGAAGATGCTCCCGATCCGGTGGAGCCTGCGGTTTTCACCCCCCTGGTTGCTTCGCTGGTTTTCCTGGGCTTCTTCCTGCTGCTTACCGTCGTGGAATGGCGGACGAAACGGCGCTGTCCGGCAGCCGACTGCGCGCTCTTCGCACTGGCCGGCCTGGGCGGATTGCTACTGTTTTTCCTGGCTTTTGTATCCGTCCATCCGGCCACGTGGCCGAACTGGTCTCTGCTGTGGCTGCATCCGCTTCACCTGATCGGCGCCGTACTGCCGGCGGTAAAAACATGGAAGAAAGCCGCGTATTCTTACCATTTTATTAACTTTGCGGCGCTCACGCTGACGCTGGCGGGCTGGCATTTCATCCCCCAGCACTTTCATATCGCTTTTATTCCGCTTATAGCGTGTCTGTGGATGAGGTCGGGGTGGTATGTACTATCAAGGTATAAATAACGCATGAAGAAAATATTGACATCTCTCATTGCCATTCTGGCCATCACGAACATGCAGGCGCAGCATGTTCCGAAGCTTGTGGTCTTCATTACGGTCGATCAGCTCCGCGGCGATTATATGGAATACTTCTTCCATACGTTCGGCGAGCGCGGATTCAGGCGTCTGCTGAGTGAAGGCATTACCTACCGCAATATCCGTTTCGAGTTTTCCGGTATCGATCAGGCCAGCGCCTTTGCCACCCTGTTTACAGGCTGCAACCCATCCTTTCACGGAATCGGCGGAGACAGGAAATACGACTTTAACGACAACCGCGAGCTCTCCATCCTGCACGACCCCAACTTCCTGGGGAATTACACCCGCGACAACTATTCGCCCAGGCAGTTGCTGGCCTCCACCATTGGCGACGAACTCAAAATAGCCTCCCTGGGGCGAAGCGACGTCTACGCCATTGCTCCCGACGCCGAGAGCGCCCTCCTCTCCGCCGGACATGCGGCAAACGGCGCCTTCTGGATAGACAACATCAACGGAAAATGGGCTACCACCACCTACTACAAAGGCCTCCCCTGGTACGTAGACCGCTACAACAGCGGAAGAGAATCACTCTCCGCCCGTCTGGACAAACTGATATGGACGCCCACCCTTCCACCAGACCGGTACGCCGCCTTTCCCTACGCAGCAGACAGCCACGCCTTCCGGTACACCTTCAATGAAAAGGCCATAGACTGCTACCCGAACCTGAAAACTTCGGCGCTCGTCAATACGGAAGTAAACCGTCTGGCGCTGCAATTCCTCGAATACGCCGCCTTCGGCACGCGGCAGTGTCCCGATATGCTGGCCATCACATACTATGCCGGCAACTACAGGCGCCTGATGAACAAAACATATACCCTGGAGGTGCAGGACGCCTACCTTCAGTTGGACAAAAACATCGAACAGTTGCTCAACGCCATCGACCGGAAAGTAGGCCTGGCGAAGACCCTGATAGTCTTCACCGGATCGGGCTACTTCAAAAGCATCGAAGACTATCCGGAAACCCTCCAGGTGAACCAGGGAGATTTCTACCCCAGGCGCTGCGTCGCACTGCTGAACATGTACCTGATGCAACTGTACGGACAGAAAAACTGGGTGACGGGCTATTACAACGGACAAATCTATCTGAACCGGAAAGCCGTAGACGAAATGCAACTGGCGCTGGAAGACGTACAAAGCAGGGCAGCCGGTTTCGTAGCCGAATTTGCCGGCGTGCAAAACGTAGTGACCGACTGTGCCCTTCGCAACGGCTACCGAAACGACGGCACGGCACACCTGTACAACGGCACCCACTTTCAAGGACGCGGAGACCTGATCATAGAACTTCAGCCGGGCTGGAAAATCAACCGCGAAATACCCGGCGAGAAAGTAACCGCCGTGCGGAACAATGCCGTGATGACCCCCCTGATCTTTATGGGCAGCGGACTGAAACCAAAGCATATCTACCGCGAAGTGAAAGCCACCGAAATAGCCCCTACCGTAACGCATATCCTCCGGATTCGCCCCCCCAATGCCACGCAGAACGCCCCGCTGTTTGAACTGACAACCGGCAACTAAACGAGAATAATAATAACTATACATCAATAATCCGGATAATCACATACAGAATTATCCAATATCAATTAAATAAACTATGGGATTTAATGAGTTTATAACAAAGCTGTTCGGCAATAAGTCGCAGCGAGACCTGAAGGAAATCGATCCGTATGTAAAGAAAATACAGGAGGTATACCCCTCGATAGAAGCGCTCTCGCACGATGATTTACGTGCCGGAACCGACAGAATAAAAGAACGTATCCTGCACCATGTGGCAGCAGAACGAGCACAAGTGGAAGAATTGCGCAAAGGAATCGAAGACAAAGAACTGGAAGAACGCGAAGCCATCTGGGCAGAGATAGACACGATAGAAAAGCAGATTACCGAAAAGCTGGAAACGGCGCTCGAAGAAAGCCTCCCGGAAGTATTTGCCATCGTCAAAGATACAGCCCGCCGCTTCACCCAGCACGAAGAAATCACAGTCACCGCCAATCCCTTCGACCGAGACCTGGCAGCCAGGTACGACTTCGTGCGGATAGAAGGCGACAAGGCCATCTACCGGAATCACTGGATGGCCGGAGGAAACGAAATCACCTGGGATATGATCCACTACGACGTACAATTGTTCGGAGGCGTCGTACTCCACAAAGGCAAAATCGCCGAAATGGCAACCGGCGAAGGAAAAACACTGGTAGCCACCCTGCCCGTATTCCTGAACGCACTGACCGGAAACGGCGTGCACGTGGTGACGGTAAACGACTACCTCTCGAAGCGCGACTCCGAATGGATGGGGCCGCTCTATATGTTCCACGGACTCTCCGTAGACTGCATCGACAAGCACCAGCCCAACTCGGACGCTCGCCGCAACGCCTACAATGCAGATATAACCTTCGGAACAAACAACGAATTCGGCTTCGACTACCTGCGAGACAATATGGCCATCAGCCCGAACGACCTGGTGCAGCGCAAACACAACTATGCGATTGTAGACGAAGTAGACTCCGTACTGATAGACGACGCCCGTACTCCGCTGATTATTTCAGGACCTATCCCCCGCGGCGAAGAACAACTGTTCGAACAGTTCCGCCCCAATGTGGAAGTCGTGGTGAACGCCCAGAAAAGTCTCACAGGCAAACTGCTGCTGGACGCCAAACACAAAATGACAGACAGCGACACGAAAACAGCCGAAGAAGGCAGCCTTCTGCTATACCGCGCATTCAAAGGGAATCCCCGCAACAAAGCGCTGATAAAGTTCCTGAGCGAACCGGGCGTCAAAGCCTCCATGCTGAAAACCGAGGCCAACTACATGGCCGACAATATGCGCAATATGCATCTGGTAACCGACGACCTCTTTTACGTAATCGACGAAAAGAACAACAGCATCGAACTGACAGACAAAGGCATCGACCTGCTCACCGGCAAATCGGACGACCCCCAGTTCTTCGTCCTGCCCGACATCGCCTCCGAACTCTCGCAAATAGACAATATACAGGGAAACGAAGAAGAAAGACAGGCAAAAAAAGACGAAATACTGGCCAATTATTCCATCAAAAGCGAACGGGTACACACCATCAACCAATTGCTCAAAGCCTACACCCTGTTCGAGAAAGACGACGAATACGTAGTGATAGACAACAAGGTAATGATCGTAGACGAACAAACCGGGCGCATCATGGAAGGACGCCGCTATTCCGACGGACTGCACCAGGCCATCGAAGCCAAAGAGCGCGTCAAGGTAGAAGCAGCCACCCAAACATTCGCCACCATAACCCTGCAAAACTATTTCCGCATGTATCACAAACTGGCAGGGATGACCGGTACGGCCGAAACGGAAGCCGGCGAGTTCTGGAACATATACAAGCTGGACGTAGTAGTCATTCCCACCAACCGCCCCATCTCCCGCACCGACATGAACGACCGCATCTACAAAACCAAGCGCGAAAAATACAATGCGGTGATCGACGAAATCAACGCCCTGGTAAATGCCGGACGCCCCGTCCTGGTGGGAACCACCTCGGTAGAAATATCCGAACTGCTGAGCCGTATGCTCAAGCTCCGCAATATCCCCCACAACGTACTGAACGCCAAACTCCACCAGCGTGAAGCAGAAATCGTAGCCCAGGCCGGACAGCGGGGCACCGTAACGATCGCAACCAATATGGCCGGCCGCGGTACCGACATCAAACTGACCCCCGAAGTGAGAGCCGCCGGCGGTTTGGCCATCATCGGTACCGAAAGACACGAAAGCCGCCGGGTAGACCGGCAGCTCAGAGGACGCTCCGGACGCCAGGGAGACCCCGGTTCGTCGGTCTTCTTCGTATCCCTGGAAGACGATTTAATGCGCCTGTTCGCTTCCGACCGGATTGCCGGCCTGATGGACCGGATGGGCTTCAAAGAAGGCGAAGTACTGGAACATACCATGCTGAGCAAATCCGTAGAAAGAGCGCAAAAGAAAGTGGAAGAAAACAACTTCGGTATCCGCAAACGCCTGCTCGAATTTGACGACGTAATGAACGCCCAGCGCAACGTAATTTACACCCGCCGGCGCCATGCCCTGATGGGAGAACGCATCGGACTGGATGTGCTGAATACCATCTACGACAATTCAACTTCCATCGTAGAGCAACATGCCGAAAACAGAGACTTTGAAGGCTTCAAACTGGAACTTTTCCGCACCTTCTCCATAGAAGCCCCTTTCACGGAACAAACATTCCGGGAAACAAAACCCAAAGAACTGACGGAAGACTTGTTTGACGAAGCGCTGAAAACCTTCAAACGCCGTATGGAGCGCATGATACAGATAGCCAACCCGGTGATCCGACAGGTCTACGAGCAGCAGGGCGCCATGTACGAAAACATCCTGATTCCCATCACCGACGGCAAACGCATGTACAATATCTCCTGCAACCTGAAAGAAGCCTACGAAACAGAATGTAAAGCCGTAGCCAAAGCATTTCAGAAAGCCATCGTGCTGCACACAATAGATGAATCCTGGAAAGAACACCTGCGTGAAATGGACGAACTGCGCCACTCCGTGCAGAACGCCAGCTATGAAAACAAAGACCCCCTGCTGATCTACAAACTGGAATCGTACAACCTCTTCAAATCAATGGTAGATACGAT
>JAISMW010000042.1 GCA_031276545.1 Tannerellaceae bacterium | reverse complement strand
CCGATACATACTATATACGGAGGAGATTCTTCTGCCTTTCCCGAAGGATCCGGTAGCCGGTTTAAGTCGCCCAAACCCTGATGCGGCGGAACGGATATTTTACGAAAAATCACCCGGACGGGATGCCTGTAAATTTATATACCGTCGGCAATAAATTTTCCAGTACTGAGAAATAAATTTTCCAGTACTGGAAAATATTTTTTCCAGTACTGGAAAATTTATTTCTAACGGAGCTAAATAAAAGGCAAGTCCCGGAGGGGCGTAATTTTCGTAATCGCAGGTCGGCGACTTGCGGCAGGAGGGCGCCCACAGGAACGGGCTGCGTTCCGGCGGCGGCTTTTTCCGGTTCGGGGATGAGGCTTGGCCTGGATGTTTTCACAAAGATGTTATTTATTGTAATTATTGAGCAAAATACGAGATACATGAAATAATAGTTGACAAATCGTATTATTTTTAAAATATTTACTTTACTTTTGTTTCCGCAGAAATTATTTCGGGATATATGCGGTTCCTGTATCATGCCACGGCAGGGGAATCGCAATAGATTTACTATATGTCTAACAAAAAGATTGTTTTTATGATGAAGAAGCTGATTAATGTTTTCCTGTGCTGTATGCTAAGCGCAGGTATGGCGGTTGCTCAAAACACAAGAGTAACCGGGACAGTGATCTCCGGCGACGACGGAGAACCGATTGTAGGAGCCTCGGTCATAGTGAAGGGCACTTCGATTGGAAGTATTACGAACCTGGACGGACAGTTCACCCTCAACGCGCCGGCGTCGGCCGAGGCGCTGACGGTGTCCTACCTTGGTATGGAAACTCAGGAAGTAAGGATACAGCCCTCGCTACGTATCATAATGAAAGCGGCCACGCAGAACCTGGGCGAGGTGGTGGTCACGGCGCTGGGTATTTCGAGAGATAGGAAAACCCTGGGGTACGCCGTCCAGCAGGTGGGCGGAGAAGAGGTGAACACCGCGAAGACGAACAACTTCGTCACTGCCCTGAGCGGCAAGGTGTCGGGACTGCAGATTAAGAACACGACCAATTTCGGCGGTTCGACCAATGTACTGATCCGCGGAGCCTCTTCGCTGACGCAGAACAACCAGGCGCTGTTCGTGATAGACGGCGTGCCGATTGACAACTCGAACGTGAACCATTCCACGCAGCGCAACGGCGGCATCGGATACGACTACGGGAATACGGCTTCGGATATCAATCCGAACGACATCGAGTCGGTAAGCGTGCTGAAAGGAGCTGCCGCCACGGCGCTCTACGGCTCGCGTGCGGGGAGCGGAGTGATTCTTATCACGACAAAGAAAGGAGGGGGCGCCCTGAAGAAGCCCGTCGTGAGGCTGAGTTCAAACATCACCCTCAGCAGCATTGATATGGCCACCATGCCCGGCCTTCAGAAAGAATACGGCGCCGGATACGGACAGTATTACGATTCGCCCGACGGCTTCTTTGACTATGCCGATATCGACGGCGACGGAACGAACGATTTGCTGGTGCCCTACTACGAAGACGCCTCCCGCGGCGGGAAACTCGACGGAACGCTCGTGTACCAGTGGGATTCCTTCTACCCCACCTCGCCTAACTACGGAAAGAAGACGCCCTACGTGGCTTCGCCCAACGGACCGGAATATTTCTTTAAAACCGGCGTCAGCCTGACGAACAGCATCGACGTCTCGGGCGGCAGCGACGTATCGTCCTACCGCTTTGCCTATACCAATCTCGACCAGACGGGCACGATGCCGAACTCGTCGCTGAAGCGCAACAGTGCGAGCTTTTCGGGCAGCTACAATCTGCTCGAGAATCTTACGGTAAGCTCTGCGGCCAACTATATCCATACCTCCGCCATGGGACGCCCGCCTACGGGATACAACGACAATATGATGTCGATGTTCCGCCAATGGTACCAGGCGAATGTAGACATCAAACAGTTGGAACAGGTCTACAAGTCCAGCGGCATGAACGCCACGTGGAACCGGGTGAGCTGGAGCGACGGCTCGGCCGCCTACTGGGACAACCCCTACTGGTCGAGGTACGAAAACTACGAAACCGACCGCCGCCAGCGCCTCATTGCCCATGTGAAGCTGGAATGGAAGATTACGGACTACCTGAACATCATGGGACGCTATGCCGTAGACACGTACGGCTACCTGCAGGAAGAGCGCAAGGAGGTAGGCTCGCACGCCGAACGCTTCGGCGTGGGGATGTCCGAAAGCACGTCGGGATACGCCCGCCTCGACCGTTCGTTCATCGAAACCAATGCCGACCTGCTGGCCAATTTCCATAAAACCATAGGGCGCGACTTCGACCTGACGGCGCTGGCCGGGGTGAACATCCGCCGCAGCACGCTCGACCAGGTCTATGCCTCTACCAACAACGGCCTGTCGGTGCCGGGCGTATTTGCCCTGAGCAACAGCCTCGACCCGATGCTTCCCCCGGAAGAAGACTACGAACGGATCGGCATCAACGGCGTCTTCGCAAGCGCCTCGCTGGGATACAGAAACACGTACTACGTGGAAGGAACCATCCGGCGCGACCAGGCTTCCACCCTTCCGGTAGAAAACAACGCCTATATCTATCCCTCGCTTACGGGCAGCTTTATCTTCTCGAACCTGCTCCGCCTGGACTGGCTGTCGCTGGGCAAGCTCAGGCTGAACTTTGCCGAGGTGGGCAACAGCGCTCCGGCGCTGAGCGTGAAGGATTCCTACACGTCGGTGTCTCCCTTCAGCGGAAACGCCATGGTGACGGTGCCCGACACGCGAAACAATCCCAACCTGAAACCCGAACGGCAGCGCGCCTTCGAAGCCGGACTGGAAGCCGGCTTCCTGAACAACCGCGCAGGCTTCGACCTGGCGCTCTACGACAACCGGACGTTCGACCAGCTTGTGCCCATCTCTGTTTCGTATGCCACCGGCTACGAATCCCGCTGGATCAATGCCGGCGAGATACAAAACCGGGGGATTGAGCTGTCGGTATACGGCGCTCCGGTAAAGACCAAAAACTTCAGTTGGGACGTGAAGCTGAACTGGGCTGCCAACCGCAACAAGGTGGTATCCCTCTACGTAGACGAAGCGGGGCATAAGGTAGACAACCTCCAGCTCGGCTCCCTGCAGGGCGGAGTAACGATCAATGCCCGCGCAGGCGAGCCTTACGGCGTGATAAGCGGAACGGATTACGAATACCATGAAAACGGCGGGCGAATCATCGACGTGAACGGCATCTACAAGTTCACGTCGGGAAACAACCAGGTGCTGGGAAACGTCAACCCCGACTGGACAGGCGGGCTGAGCAATACCTTCAGCTACAAAAACCTTGCGCTCAATTTCCTGATCGACGTACAGCAGGGCGGAAGCGTCTTTTCGCTCGACATGCACTACGGGAATGCCACGGGAGTGTACCGCGAAAGCGTAGGGCTGAATGACCTGGGCAATCCGAAGCGCGACCCCATTGTATGGGTCGATCCCCTGGATCCGTCCAAAGGATACGCTCCGAACAGCGGAGGCACCCTGCTCCCCGGCGTACGCGAGGACGGCACGCCCAACACCATCCGCGTGGACGAATCGAGCTACATCGCCGACGGATACAAGGCCAAGCCCAACAGCGCCTTCGTATACGACGCCTCGTTTGTGAAACTCAGAGAACTTTCCCTTACCTATACGTTTCCGAAAGCGCTGCTGCTGAAAACACGCGCCATATCGGGCGCATCGCTCTCACTGGTTGGCTCCAACCTGTGGATTATCCACAAAAACCTGCCGTATGCCGACCCGGAAGCTACCCAAAGCTCCGGCAACATACAAGGATGGCAGAGCGGGGTGGCGCCTACCGAACGGAATATCGGATTAACCCTCAATGTTCAATTTTAAACACGACACGACATGAAAACAATATATATATCGCTTGCAATCCTGCTCACCCTGCTCTCCGCATGTACGGATCAGTTTGAGGATTACAATGAAGACAAAAAGAACCCGGCGGAAGTAAGCGGAGAATCCCTGTTCTCGAACGCACAAAAGGAACTGATCGACCATATCGGCTCGACCAGCGTGAACCGGAATATCTTCAAGCTCTGGGCGCAGTACTGGACGGAAACCACCTATACGGACGAGGCCAACTACGACCTTACGACCCGCAACATTGCAGACAACAACTTCCGCTATTATTACCGGGAAGCCCTCAAGGACTTCCTCGAAGCGGAAACCGTCATCACCGCTACGGACTATACGAACGACCCCAGCCCGAAGGTGAAGGAAAACAAACTCCTCATCATCGAGCTGCTGAGGGCTTATACCTTCCAGCAACTGGTGGACATCTTCGGAGCCGTGCCCTATACCGACGCGCTCAACGTGGAGAACGTCTATCCGGCTTACGATGCGGGCGACGCAATCTATAAGGATTTGATCCGCAAAGTGGATGAAGCCCTCGGCGGACTGGATCCGGGAAGCGGCAGCTTCGGCCGGGCCGATCTCTTTTATGGCGGCGACGTCGGTCTGTGGATTAAATTCGGAAACTCGCTGAAAGTAAAACTGGGTATCGCCCTCGCGGACTATGATCCGGCGCTGTCGGCAGAGACCGTCCTGTCGGGAGTAAATGGCGGCGTCTTTGAATCAAGCGCCGACGACGCCCTGTTCGCCTACCTTGGCGCTTCGCCGAACTTCAATCCGATCTATGCGGATGTGATTGCTTCGGGGCGGCACGATTTTATCCCGGCCAATACCATCGTAGACATTATGAACGGACTGGAAGACCCCCGGCGTCCGGCCTATTTCACCCTGCACGAAACGGAAAACGGACTTCAATACGTAGGTGGCGCCTACGGACGGACTTCGCCCTACGGATCGCATTCGCATATTGCCGATGCCATCACGGCGCCCGACTTCAAGGGCATTCTGTTCACCTATTCCGAGGTACAGTTCTATCTGGCGGAAGCGGCAGCCAGAGGTTTCGACCTTCCCCTGCCGGCCGAGACGTATTACAGCGAAGCCGTCAAGGCGTCCTTTGAGTTCTGGAACGTGCCGGGAGTGGAAGATTACCTGGCGAAACCGGAAGTGGCCTACGATCAGGCCAACTGGAAAGAACGAATCGCCCTTCAGCAATGGCTCTCTTTCTATACCAGAGGACTGGAAGGCTACAACACCTATCGCCGGCTGGATTATCCCCGCTTCAACATCGCCGAACTCATACGCGACGAAAGCGAGATTCCCACCCGCTTCACCTTCCCCGTGAACGAGCAGACCCTAAACGAGGCCAATTACGATGCCGCTTCCCAATTAATAGGAGGCGACCGGCTGACCACAAAAATTTTCTGGGATAAGTATTAAAATTCGGAAAACTTCCCTCATGCCTGCTCCGCTTGAGGGATAAAAATGAAAAACGGCGCATATTGTGAATATGCGCCGTTTCTATTGACTGTACCGCTAAGATTAGAATTTCAAAGCGACCCCTACACTCAGATAGGAGATGCCGTAACCCAATTCGCCGTAAGCGGCAATCGAGGGAGAAAAGTAATAGCGAGCGCCTACAAAAGTAGAATACGAAAGGCCGCTGGCAGAAGCAGAACCGTCATACAATCCTGTACCATCCCATTTGGAGGAAACAATTTCGTATCCCAACATTACACCGGCATACGTATCCAGTTTGTCTACAAACTGGTAGTGGAAAGCGCCTCTTGCGCCCAGCACCAAGTTGTTGTAAGACAATTTCCCCAAAGCATAGGAATCGCTGTATGAATACCAGCCGGCATAGGCGCCTACTCCGATGGCTCCGTTTTCGCCCTTAATCAATCCGTCCACGATGCTGTGTTCGAAAGAGGCTTGAACCGGAATATGAGAACCTATTCCTATACCGAGATTGACCACATTTGTACCTTTTTGAAAAACTTCCTGCGCATTGGCAGTTACTGCAAAGAAAGAAATGATGCTTAAAAAGATTAATTTTTTCATGACTATAAAATTAAATTAAACAGTTAGATACTACATTTTTAAAAATAAGAGTGCAAATCTACATAAATTAATTTTATAATGCCGGCATTATATAAAAAATAATGCCCCGGACACCGCAAAGCCCGAAACGAACGGAGACGGAACTCCGGGAAAAGGCCTTTGCTTACGAATTGTAACTCATAGATTGCAAAACAACAACGTCCGACCCTTTATATTTGTTAAATATCATTACTCCGCTAACAAATTGTCAGAAATATTTTTTTTTCCGAAAAACAAATTATTTCTTTGTATCAAAATGACATTAATCATCTAAATACAATTTGACATGAAAACATCAGTATTAAACAGAACTATTTGGGGATTTATCCTGATTTTCGTTTGCAGCCTGACATCATCGGCTGTTTCTCCCAAAAATTATTTGTACGACACGAAAGAAGAAAACGGAAAGGTGGTTTCAAAAACCATTTTCCTGCAGAAGGACGGATTGCTGGACAAGCAATGGAAGTACGACTTTACCTACAACCAGGACGGCAAAGTCGCCGAAAAGAAAGCATGCAAATGGAATGCCGGCAAAGAAACCTGGGAACCCTTCTACCTGATTACCTATCAGTACGAACAGGATTCAAAGGAAATCCGCTCCTCCTACGGATTGTGGAACAAGAAAACAAATGATTACACCTTGAACACACAAACCATTGTGCTGTCCGAAGACCGCTACGACGAAATCTTTCTGTAACAAGCAGTGAGTACACAACGAAAAAGGGTGCAACCGCTTGGCGGTTGCACCCTTTCTTTTTCATTACAGGATCTGTTCCAGCCCTGCCAGATTCTTCGCCACATCCTCGTCGCTCAGTTCGTAATTGCTCAAGTCGCCGGCGAAGTACTGATCGTAGGCCGCCATGTCGATCAGTCCGTGGCCGGAGAGGTTGAACAGGATCGTGCGCGGCCGGCCCTCCTCTTTGGCGCGGTTGGCTTCCCGGATCGCCACGGCGATGGCATGAGAAGATTCGGGAGCAGGGATAATTCCTTCCGCCCGGGCAAACAGCGTGGCGGCGTCGAACGTTTCCAACTGCGGGACATCCACTGCCTCCATCAATCCATCCTTGCGCAACTGGCTCACAATCGCGCCGGCGCCGTGATAGCGCAGTCCGCCGGCATGAATATGGGCAGGGGCAAAGGTATGACCGAGGGTAAACATCGGAATCAGCGGTGTGTAGCCGGCCTCGTCGCCAAAGTCGTACTGAAACTGTCCGCGCGTCAGCTTCGGACACGATTCCGGTTCGGCGGCAATGACGCGGATCGCCTTCCCTTCCGTCAGTTTGTGGCGAAGGAAGGGGAAGGATATGCCGGAGAAATTGGATCCGCCGCCGAAGCACCCGATGACAATTTCGGGATACTCTCCGGCCATCTCCATCTGCTTCTCCGCTTCCAGACCGATTACCGTCTGATGCAGCATCACATGGTTCAGTACGCTGCCCAGGGTATATTTGCAGTTGGGCGTCCCGATAGCCAGTTCCACCGCTTCAGATATGGCGGTGCCGAGGCTTCCCTGATAGTTGGGATGGTCGGTCAGTATCTTGCGCCCGGCCTTCGTACTCATGCTGGGCGAGGCGATCACCTGCGCACCGAAGGTCTGCATGATGGATCGGCGGTAGGGCTTCTGATGATAACTCACCTTCACCATATACACAGCCAATTCAAGCCCGAAAGCCCTGGCGGCATACGACATGGCGGCGCCCCACTGTCCGGCGCCCGTTTCGGTGGTAATGTTGGTGACGCCTTCCTTCCGGCAGAAATAAGCCTGCGCAAGGGCTGAATTGAGTTTGTGTGAACCTACGGGGCTGACGCTTTCGTTCTTGAAGTAGATATGCGCCGGCGTATCCAGCGCCTTTTCCAGTCCCGATGCACGCACCAGCGGCGTGGGGCGCCATACTTTGTACAGATCGCGTACCTCTCCAGGTATCTCGATCCAGGCGTCGGAGGTATTCATTTCCTGATGTGCCAGCTCTTTGGCAAACAGCGGATAAAGCTCTTCCTCCCTGAGCGGCTCCTTCGTGCCGGGGTTCAGGATGGGGAGCGGTTTGTTTTTCATGTCCGCAGCGATATTGTACCATGCTGTCGGGATGTCTTTCTCCTGCAATAAAAACTTTTTTGTACTCATATTGATTGATATTGATTAGACTTCAGGCGATACAGGGATGGATTAAAGCACCTTCCGAACGTCCTCATCCAGCGTCTTCAGATCGTCAATGCGCTTCACCAGGTTGCCTTTCCTGTCCAGCAGGAAGAGGGCGGGCAACTGCTTTACGTTGTACAGCGCGGCGATTTGGGAATACACCGACTCCGGATCGCGCACGCAGACCCAGGGGAGATTGGACGATACGTTCTTCCAGTAGTGCGTATCGGCATCCAGCGAAACCTGATAAATCGCCAGGCCGCGCGCACTGTATTTCGTGTAAATGTCTCCCAGATCCATATTCAGCGACGGCGACCATTCAGACCGGTAGGCGGTAAAGTTGATCAAGACCGCTTTGTTCTCCGCCACCGACGAGAGGGATACTTTTTCGCCCTTCAGGTTGGGCAGCACAATATCGAGATAGCTGATTTCCGTGATGTTCACCGGCGCACTGCCCGCCTCGCTTGCCGCCCGCTGACGGCGAATCACCTTAATAGACTGCAGCGCCAGGTTGTGCAAATGACGGGCACGCATACTCCCCGGATAATAATGGTCGAAACTGGTCGCCACCGCTCCGTACGCCTTGGAGTCCTCCTTGTTGTACAGATCGAAGAAGAGCAGACCGTCTATCTGCTGGAACAGGGCAAAATAGGCAACCGCCGACATCGGAGCCGAATAAATATAGCGCCGGGCTACCTCCTTGTACGCCTCGGCTGCTTCCGACAGGCGCGACTGAAAGGCCGTATCGGGAATCAGATGCGTGTCGCGTTCTTTCCGCAGCCGGCCGATGGCCTGGTTGGCATCCAGTTGAGCCAAGGTGATTTCCTTGATCGCCTTGGCATTCTCGGAACCCTCCACCGTATACGACGTGGCAAACGTCCCCCCGTCGGCGGCAAACGTAAGGGTTTCCGTCGAGTCGATAGAGAAATTGATCCACTGACTGTTCAGGCGGAAGCGGTAAAACTCCGGATACGGCGGACGCGAACGTCTGAATGCGAACTTTCCGTCGGCCGTCAGCCTCACCGAATCCAGAATCTGCACAGACGATATGCCAACGCTCTCGAAATACATCACCTGCCCGTCGGCGCCGGACACGACGCCTTCCACGGTGAATTTCGAATCGGTACAGGAGGCCAGCCATACCAGGCAGGCACATAACATTCCTCCGAGGCTGGGGCAGGAAGTAGCTATTTGTTTCATGCTGTTCATCTTTTTTAGATTTTGCTGCAAATATACATGAATATATGTAACCGCAGCATCCCCCGAAAAAACGAAAGACCATCCACCGCCCGGTATTCCGAACAGCACGCCGGCATGACGGTTCAGCACGGCGCGCAGCACGGAATCCTCCAGGCCGGCCGGAGCAGTTACCCCACCTCCGTGCCCTCGCAGTGTATTCCCGGTATCTCCTTATAATGTAAAGCGATTTTCAAGAATAGTCATATTCTATATTAAAATAAAATGAATATCGTATTGCATACCTAACAAGAAATTACTAACTTTGGTGGCTATAATAAAGATGGCTATTGATATGAATCTATTGAATTTCAGTGCAACATTTCCGGACGAATCAAGT
>JAISMW010000021.1 GCA_031276545.1 Tannerellaceae bacterium | reverse complement strand
AACTTATGATAAAAACCTGTGAAATCATAAGACCCGGCAGAACTAATCCCAGAAATCATAAAACAAAGAAAGTTTATTATATGAATAAGAAGAAGTTATAGCTTAACTAAACGACATTGATTTTAAAGTTCAAAAAAGAGTGAACACCCGGAGCAAAGACGCATAGTGTTCGTTCCGGGCATGGAGCAGAAGAATAGTAAATCGTTCTTCACTGTTCACTATTCACTATTCACTGGTAAATACTGACCGGAAAATCTTATCTTTGGCGTCGAAATATAAAAACTGTATGCTGAAGAAAATCATTCCGGAAGAGCAAATCCAAAAGGCAAAGAGATATATAGAGAAGGGCGAAAGCTTTGTGATTATGGGGCATGTGGCCCCCGACGGCGATGCGCTGGGCGCCTCGCTGGGATTGTTCCACTATCTCCAGACGTGCGGCAAAGACAAGGTGTCGGTGGTGGTGCCGAACAGTTTCCCGGCTTATTACCGATGGATGCCCGGCGCGAAAGACATTGTAAACCATGAACGGTATCCCGACTTTGCCGAACAACTGGTACGCGAGGCGGATGTGATTTTCTGCCTCGACTTCAACGCCCCCCAACGAGTGGGGAAACTCGCCGGCGCGCTGCTGGAGGCCAAGGGGCGGAAGGTGATGATAGACCATCACCTGCACCCTGCTCCCTTTTGCAAGGTGACGATGTCGTATCCCGAAATGTCGTCTACCAGCGAGATGATTTTCCGTTTCATCTGCCGCATGGGAATGTATGATTCCATAGACAAACCGGCAGCCGAATGTATCTATACGGGAATGATGACCGACACAGGAGGCTTTACCTACAATTCCAACCGGCCGGAGATCTACGTCATTGTGGCCGAACTGATAAAGAAAGGCATCGACAAAGACCTTATTTACCGCAACGTATACCAAGTGTATTCCGAATCGCGCCTCCGCCTGATGGGCTATGTACTGTACGAAAAAATGAAGGTGTATCCCGACCGCCGTGCAGCGCTGATTACGCTGTCGCAGGCGGAGCTGAAACGCTTTCGCTATACAACGGGCGATACGGAAGGCTTCGTGAACCTGCCCCTCGGCATAGAGGGAATCATCTTCTCCGTATTCATCCGCGAAGACCTGGATCATATTAAAGTATCGCTGCGCTCGGTGGGCGATTTCGCCTGCAACGAGTTTGCGGCCACCTATTTCGGCGGCGGCGGGCATAAGAATGCCTCCGGCGGCGAGTTTTTCGGCACCCTTCCGCAGGCTGTGGAAGTCTTTGAAAAAGCCCTGGAAGCCTCGGGACCGGAGAAAAAGAACGCCTGAACATGCCGGATGTTTGGGGATAATCCATACATTTGCCGTACATTTCTTAATAACGTATAGATGAAAAAAAGTTTTTATATCGGATGCGTCCTGTGCAGCCTGCTGTTTGCCCTCTCGTGCGGAAACACCCGGCAATATGCCGACATGCTGAAAGCACAGGAACGAGCCATCGGCCGCCTGATAGACGAAAATGGATTTGAAATACTGGACAGCTATCCAAAAGATGGCGTATTCAAAGACAATCAGTTTGTAATACTGGACAACGGGGTATACCTGAATGTGGTGGACTCCGGCAACGGAAACCGGGCGGTGTCGGGAAGCACCTCGGTGCTCTGCCGCTTCAATGTGAAATGGCTGGTGGTATGGCAAGGCTCGGATACAGCCACGGTGGACAACTTCCGGAACGGCACGGATCCGCTCGCCTACAAATACGGCGCGGCGAGTCCCACCTCGAACGACAGCTTCTCCTCCACCTTTTTCAGTACCCTCCTCTTCTCCGGCCTGGAGCATGTGGGCGATAGTTCGGTGGTGAAGCTCATCATCCCGTTTCATGTGCAGGGCAACAACCAGACCTTCAGCGGCGACGGCATCCCCCTTTACTTCAGCAAAGTTCAATATCGTTTTGAATTAAGATAATTCCGCATTTCCTATGACTCTGATTAAATCCATATCCGGCATCCGCGGTACGATTGGCGGCACGCCGGACGAAGGCCTCAATCCGCTGGCCATCGTAAAGTTTGTAGCAGCCTACGCTACCTTTATCAGGCAACATTCGGACGCCTCATCAAACAAGATTGTAGTAGGACGGGATGCCCGCATATCAGGACTGATGGTGAAGCAAACCGTGCTGGGCACCCTGACGGGAATGGGCTTCGACGTAATAGACCTGGATATGGCCACCACGCCCACCACCGAGTATGCCGTAGTCGAAGAAAAAGCCTGCGGGGGAATTATCCTGACGGCCAGCCACAATCCCCGCCAGTGGAACGCCCTGAAACTGCTGAACGCGCAGGGCGAATTTCTGAACGCCGAAGAAGGCCGGCAAATCCTGGATATAGCGGCTGCGGAAGACTTCGTGTTCGCAGACGTTGACCATATCGGCAAGGTGTTCCCCACCAATGCCTATACCCGGAAGCATATCGAACATGTACTGAGCCTGAAGCTGGTGGACACCGAAGCGATCCGGGCAGCCGGTTTCCGCATTGCAATAGACGCAGTGAACTCGGTGGGAGGCATCGTGATACCCGACCTGCTGTATGCCCTGGGCGTAAAGGAAATATTCAAGCTGCACTGCTCGCCCCACGGCAATTTCTCGCACAATCCGGAACCTTTGCCCGAAAACCTGACCGAAATATCCGGACTGATGACGCAGGCGAAAGCAGACGCCGGCTTCGTAGTAGACCCCGACGTAGACCGGCTGGCCATCGTATGCGAAAACGGAGAGATGTTCGGCGAAGAATATACGCTGGTGGCCGTGAGCGACTACGTGCTGAGCCATACGCCGGGAAACACCGTGAGCAACCTGAGTTCGAGCCGCGCCCTGCGTGACGTCACCCTCGCACACGGCGGTGCCTACCATGCCGCAGCCGTAGGCGAAGTGAACGTGGTGGCGAAAATGAAGGAAACCGGAGCGGTGATAGGCGGCGAAGGCAACGGGGGAGTGATCTATCCCGCGTCTCACTACGGCCGCGACGCACTGGTGGGGATAGCCCTCTTCCTGACGCATCTGGCCCGGAAAAAGATGAAGGCCAGCGAGCTGCGCGCCACCTATCCGCCCTACCACATCTCCAAACAAAAGGTAACGCTTACCCCCGGCATAGACGTAGACGCCGTGCTGGAAAAAGTGAAAGCACGGTATGCCTCCTGCGAAATTACGGATATAGACGGAGTGAAAATAGATTTCCCCGACAAATGGGTACATCTCCGCAGGAGTAATACCGAACCCGTTATCCGCATTTATTCCGAAGCCCGTACCCCGGACGAAGCCGCGTCGCTGGGCAGCGAGCTGATCCGCATCATACAGGAAATAAGCCGGTAAGAAAAACGTCCGTTCCGAATATGCGTCCTCCGTTTCTACAGTATTTATACCTGCAAAAGCCGGTCACCACCGTGCTTATCGTATGTGCCCTCTCCGTGCTGCCATGGATAGGGCTGGGCGACTTTGCCACCAAGGGCGAACCGCGCGAGGCGGCCGTGGCCGTGTCGATGATAGAGAGCGGCAACTGGATCCTGCCGGAAGTATATGCCGACGAATTTGCCTACAAACCTCCACTGGCACATTGGCTGATGGCGGCGTTCTCGCTTCCCCGCGGATATGTATCGGAATTTACAGCCCGTCTTCCGTCTGCCCTGTCCTATATCGTGCTGATGGGGATGACGCTGTTTTTCTTCGGCCGGCGGATGAAGCTTCAGGAGGCCTTTATCGGCGTGCTGCTGCTGTTCACCTGCGTAGAGATCCACCGTGCCGGGACGACAGCCCGTGTGGATATGCTGCTCACCGCCCTTATCGTATCGGGGCTGTATGCGTTGTACCGCTGGGAAGACAGCCGCGAGCTGAAGGGTTTGCCCTTCGCCATACCCTTTCTGCTGGGCAGCGCCGTGCTGACGAAAGGCCCGGTGGGGATAGTGCTTCCCCTGTTTGTGTTCGGCGTATATTTGCTGCTGCTGGGGCGATACCGGAAACTTATCGTGTTCAAAGCGCTTCTTTATGCCGGAGTATCGTCGCTGTTTCTGCCGCTGATATGGTACGTGTCTGCCTGGAGACAGGGCGGGGATGCTTTCCTGGACGTGGCGCTGGCCGAGAATTTCGGCCGATTCTTCCATATCGATCAGTGGAAAGCCCACTATGAGTTGGGGCACGAGAACGGCCTCTGGTATAATTTTGCCACGCTGCTGGCCGGCTTTGCTCCCTGGACTTTGCTCTTTGTTTTTTCTCTGTTCGGGATGCCGTTGCGCAAGCCGTCCCGTCCGATCGGAGCCATACCGAAAGCCTTGTGGCAGCAGTTCCGCTCCATGGAAAAGCTGAAGCAGTTCAGCCTGGTTGCGCTGGTATGTATCCTTTTCTTTTATTCCATTCCCCACAGCAAACGGAGCGTGTACCTGATGCCGGCCTATCCGTTCATCGCCCTGTTTCTGGCGCAGTATACACTTTATATCACCCAGTACCGCGCGAAAGCGATCCGCCTCTTTACGGTTTTTCTGGCCGCCGCAGTTTCGGTAGCGCTGGCAGTATCGGGCTTGACGATGGCCGGCGTGACAGACCCCGTCGCATGGGCTTCCCGGTTTACGGATCGCACGTCTACCCTGCTTGCCGTAGAGGCAGCAACCCGAATGTTCAGCTCGCCCGACGGGCTGACGATGGCGATTCTGGCGGTGGTATCGGCTGCTTTGATCACGGTGTTTTACCAGATGTTCAGGAAAATACACATGAAGATGCTTTATGCGGCCATCTTTCTGGTTTTTGCCACCCAGTTGCTGATAGACGGGGTGGCGATGCGCGGCGTCCGCAACGGCACCTCCTCGCGCCCCTTTGCCGAACGTATCCGGAAAGAATATCCGGTGGATACGGAAAACATGTACGTGATGAACAACCTGAAGGAATATTCCAATCTGTACGGGCTGAATTTCTACCTGAAGAATCATTTCCACAATTTTGAAGCAGAACAGCCGGAGGCCGGCTATTTCTTTGCGGCGGAAAGAGACATGGAGCAGGTGGCAGGCCGCTATGGAGACACCTATACCTTTATACCCCTGGCATCTTCGGAAAAAGAAGTCGGCGAAGTGCGGCAGAAAATCCGCTTCTACCGTTTTGCCCGTCATCAAGATCGCTGAGCTTTTTGCTGCTTGGGGATACGAAGTAAATCATCAGTAACCCATAATCCGATAAGGAACGTCGCTCCGCAACGCTAACGAACATCGCTCCGCTATTAGCGGAACTCATTACTGCTTATGAGCAACGTTCATGAACGCTTATAGCTGGTTCTTACGTAAACGGTATTGAATCAATGAGGGTTTTTTTAGATAAAAGACATAGGGTGCACTTCGGCTTAATCCGCCGCCATGCGCTGGCGAACTACTTCGTATATAAGAATGGAGGAGGCTACCGATACGTTGAGCGAACCGATGGCGCCGAACTGGGGTATTTTCACTATGTGATCGCATATACGCAGATTCTCGGCTGATACGCCCTGATCTTCTGCGCCCATCACGATGGCTACGGGGCCGGTGTAGGCGACGGCGGTGTAGTTGTCGGCTGCTTTTTCGCTGGAGGCTATCACTTTTACACCGCTATCCTTAAGGAAGCGGATGGCCTGGGTGATGCTCTTTTCCCGGCAAACCGGCAAGACGTGCAAGGCGCCTGCGGAGGTGTTGATGGCGTCGGCATTGACGGACACGCTGCCTCTGGAGGGTATGACCAGGGCATCGGCTCCGGCACATTCGCAGGTGCGGGCTATGGCGCCGAAATTGCGTACATCGGTTACGCCGTCGAGCAGTACGATAAAGGGATTTTTCCCCTGCTCGTAGACCTGGGGAATGACGTCTTCCAAGCGATGGTAAGATACCACCGATATGAAAGCGATGACTCCTTGGTGGTTCCGGCGCGTCAGGCGGTTCAGGCGTTCCTGCGGGACACGCAGCAGGGGGATGTCTCGTCCTTTTAGCGCTTCGGAAATTTCTTTGGCAAGGTCGCTCTGCAGTTCGCGTTTCATTAATATTTTGTCTATTTCCTTACCGGCTTGTATGGCTTCCATGACGGCATGGATACCGAATATCATTTCATTTTCTTTCATGTGAGGGGCAGTTTTATGATTGTTGTAATTGCAGCAATTCGCGTGCATTGGCGAGGGAGGCTTCGGTGAGGGAGGCTCCGCTCAACATGCGGGCTACTTCCATGATCCGTTCTTCGGGGCTCAGTTTGCGTATTTGCGTAAGGGTATGTTCGGCCGTATCTTGTTTGTATACAAAATAGTGTTCTTTTCCTTTCGAGGCTATCTGCGGCAGGTGGGTGATGGCGATGACCTGCATTTTGGTGCTCAGGTTTTGCATGATGTCTCCCATTTTATCTGCGATATCGCCCGACACGCCCATGTCCACTTCGTCGAATATGATGGCAGGCAAGGCGGTAAAACCGGCTATCATGGCTTTGATGCAGAGCATCAGGCGGGATATTTCGCCTCCGGAGGCGATCTGCGCTACCCGTTCCAGGTCGCCGCTCCGGTTTGCCGAAAACAGGAAACGCATATCGTCCATGCCGTCGCTTTCGGGTTCGCTTTTCGCTGTGAAATCAATGTGAAACCGGGTATGCGGCATCCCCAGTTGAGAGAGCTTGTCTATCAGGTGCGACGAGATGTGCTCGGCTGCCTTCCGGCGCTGTTTGCTCAGCAGACGGGACTGGTTCAGGAGTTCTTTGTGGGCGGCGTCCTGCTGTGCTGTCAGTGTGTTGAGCTGCTCGTCAAAGGATTCGATATCTTCAAGCCGGCGGCGATAGTTTTCCTGCAGGGCAATCAGTTCGCCGATGGTGGACAGGCGATGTTTTTGCTGCAGGGTGTATAAGGTGTCCAGTCGTTCGTGTATCCATTGCAGTCGTTCGGGGTCGGATTCCACATCTTCTTTCTGCGTTTCTGTTTCAGCGGCAAGGTCTTTCAAATCAATGTAAGCGGTGCGCAAACGTTCGGCTATATCTTTCGCTCCGGGGTAATATTGTTCCAGGGCTTCGGCGGCGGACAGGGCTTCTCTGATGTAATTCACTCCGCCTTTCTCTTCCCCGTTCAGCAGGTCGGTTATTTTATAAAGCGCTCCTTTGATCGCTTCGGTATTCGAGAGTGCTTTTTGTTCCTCTTCCAGCGCTTCCTGTTCTCCGTCGGCGAGTTTTGCTTCTTCCAGTTGTTTTAGCTGGAAACGTACATAATCCTCGTCCTGCTTTGTGCGTGAAGCTTTTTCTTTGAGTTCTTTCAATTCTTTCTTCACCGACTGGTAGCGGGTGTATTCCTGCCTGTACCGGAGAAGCAAGGCTTCATTTTGCGCCATCACATCGACTACTCTCATCTGAAATTTAGTATCGGCAAGCAGCAGGTTCTGATGTTGCGAATGAATATCTATCAGTCGATTGCCCAATTCCTTTACCACATTCAGCGAAGCGGGAGAGTCGTTTACGAACGTCCGGGTTCTGCCTGAGGCAAACAGTTCGCGTCGGAGGATGCAGGTCTCCGGGTTGTATTCGAGTTCATTCTCGCGGAAGAGTGATTCCAGCCGATAGGACGAAACGTCGAAAGCTGCTTCAATCACGCATTTGTCTTCTCCGCTTTTGATGCTTTTCGTATCGGCGCGTTGCCCCAGTACGAGGGACAAAGCGCCCAGTATGATAGACTTTCCGGCTCCTGTTTCGCCTGTTATCACGGTGAAGGAATCGTTGAAACGTATATCCAGGCTGTCGATCAACACAAAATTCTGTATAAATAAGGATTTCAGCATAAGGGCGTCATTTTTTAAGCGCTTCCAGGCGTGTGGAGGATGTGGGGTACAGGGTTGAAAGCATTTTGAAGCCGGCCTGCTTTTCTTGCATATTCGCTTTAGAATAAATGGCAATGACTTCATCCAGCTTGGCATCCGAGAAGATCTGCAACAAGACGGAAGAAGGGCGGGCGCTTTTGAGTTGTTCGAGGGCGGGAAGTGTTTCCAGGATGCTTGTGCGTCCGCGGTCGGCATTGGCCGCCATTTCGTCCAGGCCTTTCCGGTGGTAGTTGTACCACATCTCACGAAACGAATCGGCAGCGCTTTCGGTCAGCGCGGTTATAATGGCATGGCGGTTTCTGTCGCTTTCGAAAGCCTTCCATCCGTTCCATCCCGGTTGAGATTGCGTCAGCGTCACAATCTGCAGCGCCTGCCGGAAAAAGTCCGTTCCTCCCTTGGGGGAAAAACTGTCGAAGTCTAATCCGAGTATCAGGTAAACATAGTACACAATGGTTGCCGTAAGGTTGCTTTCCAGTGTGTTGTTTGTATATTCCAGCGGCGAGAACTCCACGTATTCAAAGTCGAGCTGCCGATCCTGGAAGTTCAGCAAAGTCGTGGTATAGCCCGAATTATACACGGGGCGACGGGCCTGTACCTGTATTTCCGATTTGAAATTATTATCGGTATGCTCATTGATAACGATTGTCATGGTGCAATCAATCTTTTCGTTGGCTGAAAAAGTTGCATCCGTCCATTTGCGGTTGTTCACAAACTCCGTCAACGTATTCTGAAGCGATGTGTATACCTGCTTGTTTGTTCCCTGTATTTTGTCGCTGTTGATGGTTATGCGGGCATTTATTTCCTGCGCTGAGGCTGCAAAGGCAGTCGAAACAGCCCACAGGCAAGCCCACAGTATGGGGGGGATTCTGATCATTTTAATAGTGTTACCAGTTTGTTTACAATATCTTCTGCCACCTCCTGCTTGCTTTTCAGCGGAAAAGCATTTACTTCGCCTTTCCTGTCCAGCAGGATTATTTTGTTCGTATCCACCCGGAAGCCGGCGCCCGGCTCGCGCAACGAATTTAATACGATAAAATCAAAGTTCTTCTTCTTCAGTTTCTGTTCCGCATGTGCTATTTCGTCGTTTGTTTCCAGCGCGAAGCCTACCAGTATCTGTTTCTCTCGCTTGATGGCTCCCAGCGAAGCCGCAATGTCTTTATTGGGCACAAGCCGAAGCGTCAGTTCTGCTTTGTCCTCCCGTTTGATTTTCTCTTCAGCGACTATTTCCGGACGATAATCGGCTACGGCGGCACAGAGTATCGCCGCATCGGTATGCGGGAAGGTGTCCATCGCCGCCCGGTACATCTCTTCGGCGGATTCTACCCGGATGAGGTGTATATAAGGATGTGCCGTCCGTAAGGAAACCGGTCCGGCAATCAGCGTGACTTCCGCTCCTCTCCCGGCACAGGCCTCTGCCAGAGCGAATCCCATCCTGCCGGAGGAATAATTACCGATGAAGCGTACCGGATCTATTTTCTCGTAGGTCGGTCCGGCAGTTATCAGAATCTTTTTTTTTTGCAACTCGTTTTGCGAAGTAAAAAAGTTATCCAGCCAGTCCACAATTTTTTCGGGTTCTTCCATCCGGCCTTTCCCTTCCAAATTGCTGGCTAATGGTCCTTCGACCGGTTCGATCACATAATTACCGAAGGAGCGCAGTTTGCCGAGATTTTGTTGCGTGGCAGGGTGAGCGAACATGTCGAGGTCCATCGCCGGAGCGATTACGACAGGGGCTTTGCAGGAAAGATAGGTCGTTATTAACATATTATCGGCAATACCGCAGGCCATTTTCCCAATGGTAGAAGCAGTCGCCGGGGCTATCAGCATCAGATCGGCCCAAAGTCCCAGTTCCACATGGTTGTGCCACGATCCGTCGCGGTTCGAAAAAAATTCGCTGATAACTGGATGCCGGCTCAAAGCAGATAACGTAAGCGGGGTGATAAATTCTTTTCCGGAAGGGGTGATGACGACCTGCACTTCTGCTCCTTTCTTTATCAGTAAACGAATCAGGTAAGCTGCTTTATAAGCGGCGATACTTCCGGTTATACCTAATATAATCTTTTTATCTTTCAGCATGTTATTTTTCACAAACATAAAACGGATATAAAACGCTTCCCGTCTCCGGTTTATTACAAACGCAAGGACAAAATCTCTCTCGCCGCTTTCGTGTCGATATGTCCTTTTTCGCTCAGTTTCCAGCCTAATTGGTCGACAGGTTCAGCCAACGCATCCAAGTCGTTTACGCTGATACCGTATTCGTGCAAGCGCGTCTTCATACCCATTTCGCGGAAAAATGTCTCAACGGCGGCGATTGTGTTTTCTGTCCGTTCTTCTATACTTCCTTCTGTAATATCAAAAACGGCAACGCCCAAACGAAGTATCTTTTCCTGTTTTTCTTTCCGCATATAACGCATCACGCCGGGCAGGATAACAGCCAGCGTTTCCGCGTGAGCCAATCCGAACTGAGCTGTCAGCGAATATCCCATGCGGTGAGACGACCAATCCTGCGGAACGCCTTGTCCTATCCATCCGTTCAAAGCGTTTGCGGCAGCCCACATCAAGTTGGCGCGAATATCGTAATTGAAGGGGTCTTTCAGAACTTTAAGTCCTTCTTCGCGGATAATCCGCATCAAACTTTCGGCAAAGGCATCTTGCACCTTCGCCTGCACCGGATAAGTTAAGTATTGTTCTATGACATGAATAAACGAATCAACCACACCATTTGCTACCTGATGAGCCGGCAGTGAACAGGTTGTTTCCGGATCCATCACAGCGAAACGTGGAAATACCAACGGACTGGCGAAGTTTAGTTTTTGTCCTGTGGACATACGGGAAATAACCGCCCGTTCATTCGTTTCCGAGCCTGTTGCCGCAAGGGTAAGGACTACCCCAATAGGTTTGGCGTATTTTATGGGCGCTCCGTGGGCCAATATATCCCAAGGTTCGCCGTCGAAGCTAACAGCGGCGGATATAAATTTGGTGGCATCAATAACCGACCCTCCACCTGCGGCCAGGAGGAAATCTATTTTTTCTTTTCGTACAAGCTCTACCGCTTTCATGCAGGTTTCGTAATGCGGATTGGCTTCTATGCCGGCAAACTCTGTCAGCCGATAGTTCTTCAGCGCTTCCGTCACTTGGGCATAGACGCCGTTTTTCTTTATACTGCCTCCGCCATAAAGCATTAACACGCTGTTCCCTTCCGGGATTAAGGCCGGCAATCCGGCGATGGTTCCTTTCCCGAAAACAACCTTTACAGGATTACAGAACTCAAAATTATTCATCTTTATTTGGAATTAAAACCTCTCAATTTAATCTCGGTGATTACTTTCTTCGTATTTAGAGTAAAATCTCCATTCATAATCCAGGAATAATAGCCCGGATCGTTCTTCAATACTTCCGTAACCAACTGTCCTTTATATTTCCCGAAGTTAATCACTTCTTCCTTCTTATCATTATATATGATGCGCCCGGCAAAGTCTGCATTACTATTAAAACTGGAATACTGAGAAAGATAGTTTATATCGTTTTTCAATTCGGGATACCGGTCTAACTGCGCTTTCAATACTTCATACGTCGCCAGGGTATCGGCTTCCGCCGTATGCGCGTTTTCAAGGTTTTTACCGCAATAAAACTTGTAAGCCGCAGCCAGGGTACGCTGTTCCATTTTATGAAAGATAGTTTGCACATCAACAAACTTGCGGCGATTCAAATCAATGTCTACACCTGCGCGCAGGAACTCCTCCGCCAGCATGGGAATATCAAACCGGTTGGAATTAAAACCCGCCAGGTCGCAGCCTTCAATCTGGGCTGCTAACGACTTGGCTATTTCCTTGAACGTAGGGCAATCTTTTACATCTTCGTCTGCAATACCGTGGATAGCTGTCGCTTCCGGAGGAATAGGTATTCCCGGATTGATTCGCCTCGTCTTGGATTCTTCCTTACCGTTGGGATATACTTTAACAAAAGAAATTTCTACAATGCGATCTTTAACAAGATTAATACCCGTTGTCTCCAAATCGAAGAAGATCAACGGGTTCTTTAAATTTAACTGCATTCGCTATCTGTTAATCATTCAACATCATGGGCATTAAAAGCATCAATAGCTCTTCATTCTCTTCATTTTCAGTCGGAATGATTAAACCTGCGCGAGAAGGATCTGCCAATTCAAGAATGACATGCTCCGATGCAATGTTGCTTAATATTTCTATCAGGAACGTGCCCTTAAAACCTATCTTCAATTCCGTTCCGTCAAAATCGCATACAATTTTCTCTTCGGCAGACGTAGAATAATCAATATCTTGCGCCGAAATGACCAGGATGCCCGGTATAACGTGTAACTTCACCAGGCTACTTGATGCATTGGAGAATACAGATACGCGTTTCAATGCGTTCAGGAGCGAAATACGATCGATCGTTACTTTATAGGGATTTCCCTGCGGAATCACACTGTTGTAATTTGGATAGCGTCCTTCTATCAGCCGGCAAACCATTTCAAAATTCGGGCTGGATATGTATGCGTTATTTTCGTCGAAGCGGACATCGATACGTTCCGTTTCCTTTGCCAGTACATTTCTCAAAAGGTTGGCCGGTTTTTTAGGCAATATAAAGGAGGCTCTTTCCGAAGCATGAATCGACAAATCGCGAAGACGCACTAATTTATGCCCGTCCGAAGCCACAATCGTTAGGTTTTCCGGCTGTATATCAAAGAATATACCGTTCATCACCGGACGCAATTCGTCGTCTGCCGTAGCGAACAACGAACGGCTAACTCCGCTTAGCAGTTTATGAGCATCTATGGTAATGGAAGTATTTGTTTCATTCAAAGGTTTTTGCTGCGGATACATATCCCCTTTCTGTCCAATAAAATTATATTTGCCATTCTCGAAATGAATTAAAATTTCCATGTTTTCTTCATTGATTTCGAAACTCAGCGGCTGTTCGGGAAGCTCTTTCAAAGGATCAAGCAGTATCTTGGCCGTTACAGCAAACAGGCCGGAACCTTCGGCGTTTAGTACTTCAACGGAAGTAACCATACGGGTATCCGCATCCGAAGCGGTTATTATAAGTTTATTTTCTTGCAATTTAAAAAGAATACAGTCTAGAATGGGTATTGCATTTTTGGATGCAATAACTTTACTTATTGATTGTAACCGAGATAACAATGCAGTACTTGATACGTCAAATTTCATAATCTTTATGTTTTATTATTTATTCATTTATTCATTATTAGCCCTATCACTTGATTGATTTTTTAATCGAACAAAAGTAAGAAAATATTTCTATTGGCGCCGTTTCCTCGTTTTTTTTCCGGGGCAAACACATAAAAATTTGATATCCTGTGCCAAAAGTCGTCGCGTCTCATTCATTATCTGGCTGTATATTTGCTGAAGTTATGTAAGAGCCTGTTTAAATTTTAATGAAATAAAAGCATAAAGGGTTTCCGTATCTTCCGAATAGATATTTTCTTTGAAGTGACTAAACAAAAAGAAATGTATCAGACAGACTTAACGGAAACCCAGTGGCAATATATACAGAAAGTATTGCATATCCAAATGAGAAAGCGAAAACATGATTTACGAGCAATATGGAATGCCTTGTTTTATATTGTGAAGACCGGTTGTCAATGGCGGATGTTGCC
>JAISMW010000088.1 GCA_031276545.1 Tannerellaceae bacterium | reverse complement strand
GGACTTACTTGGATTGAATAATTTAAATTCACAAACCATGAGAAAATTAAATGAACTGTTCATTATGGATGAGATTTTACAAATCTCAATCTTGTTACTGCAAAGTAACAGCAGGTTGTGTTGATAGAAGCAAAGAACAGCCACACTTCAAACACGATTATCCGGCAACTTTTTTATCCCTATCGCTAATGGCAACAATATACAGACAAGCAAGTTAAAACATTGTTCTTTGAAAAAAGAGGTAATTATTATTCGCTCTGGCAGTATGAATTTTCAAACTCCGAAGATTATAACAGCATAGAACTTACAAAATCGCAACAATTTGAAATCATCTCAAATTAGACAACAGCGAATATGAAAAACACTTCCCCGACGCAGGGGAGGGAATCGGGCTTTCGGGGGAGCTACCCCCGCCGTTATGCCTTCCGGAGCCTGTCTCGTTCGAATTTTACCTTCTTTAGATTTTTCTTTATCTGCGGATCGGCGCGGAAACAGAGTTTGGCGGCGCGTACGCGGTGAGGAAGGCAGTCGTCGGGCGTAGTAAATCCGTCGCTTGTGACCGAGAGACGGAAAACGCCTAAATCATCCAGTTTTACGCTGTATCCGTTATGCAGAAACAGTTCCATCACTTCGACCAAACCGTAGATGGCTGCGCGGACATCGGCCGGCGTCAGTGTGCTCCGCTTGGCTAGTTCTTCGGCGATGCGCCTGGTGTCAATCATCCCGGAACTCACCGGCATGGCGTAGTACAGGGCCTTGTCGTTGATCCCGTTACGCTTCTGCTTTACTTTGTATTTCATACTGTTATGAATTAAAAGTTAATTGTATACGATAAAAAATGGTATTTCTCACTTATGAATTTTTGCAAAGATACGGAACTATTTTTAGTTTGCTATATATTAAAAATCGGTTTTCTATATATTAAAATAAAATTTGGTATATGGTTAATTTTGTTTTGCTATATAGTAAACTAATTTTTGGTATATATATAGTTGATTTTTTATCAGGAAGAAAATTATTTTATAGACTTATGTATGAAATATTTTAGATGGAGGGGATGTAAATTCTCTCTATCCCGGTATTTTCCTGCGAACGGCTTTCCGGGGCTTCGGGCTGTTCGCGGCGGGGATTTGACCCCTCCGGTTTTTTTATACCTTTGCATTCCTTACTAAAATGATTACGGAATGCCATTAAATTTACAGAAGAACTTGCCGGCTATTCACCTGCTGAAGAAGGAACATATCTTTGTGATGGATTCGTTGCGCGCTTCTGCGCAGGATATAAGGCCGCTGCGCGTGGTGGTGCTGAACCTGATGCCGCTGAAGGTGACTACGGAAACGGATTTGATTCGTCTGCTCAGCAATACGCCCCTGCAGATTGAACTGGATTTTATGAAGATCAAGGGGCATACGTCCAAAAATACGCCGATTGAACATCTCCGAGAGTTTTACCGGGATTTCGACGACCTGGCGGGGACGTATTACGACGGTCTGATCGTGACCGGGGCGCCGGTGGAACAGCTTACGTTCGACCGCGTGGATTACTGGGAGGAGCTTACCGGGATATTCGACTGGGCAAGGACCCACGTGACTTCTTCCTTATATATATGCTGGGCGGCGCAGGCGGCGCTGTTTCATTTCTACGGGGTGCCGAAGTATGACTTGCCGGAGAAAAAGTTCGGCGTCTTTGTCCATTCCATGAACGAGCCTTTCCTGCCTATCTTCCGGGGTTTCGACGAGGAGTTCCATGTACCGCACAGCCGGCATACGGAGCTGAGGCGGAACGATATTCTGCGGACGCCGGAACTGCGGCTGCTGTCCGAGAGCGTGGAGGCGGGGGTGTGTATGGTGATGTCGCGCGGTGGACGGGAGTTCTATATCACCGGACATTCGGAGTATGCGCCGGACACGCTGGACAGCGAATACCGGCGGGATCTGAAGAAGGGACTGCCCATCCGTATGCCCCGCAACTACTACCGGGACGACGATCCCTCGCAGGGGCCTCTGGTACGCTGGCGGGGTCATGCCAATCTGCTCTTTACGAACTGGCTCAATTACTATGTGTATCAGGAAACGCCCTACCGGATAGAGGATATCCGAAACCTGGGAGATTTGTAGCGGAATGGAGGAGGCGCTGCATCGCGTAGAACTGCTTTCGCCGGCCAGAGACCTTGCGTGCGGAATGGAAGCTGTGCGCCACGGGGCCGACGCGGTGTATATAGGCGCCCCGAAGTTCGGAGCCCGCGCCGCGGCGGGTAATTCCATTGATGATATTGGCCGTCTTTGCGACGGTGCGCACCTTTTCGGCGTGCGCGTCTACGTTGCGCTGAATACGCTGCTGAAGGACGGGGAACTGCTTGAGGCCGAGCGTCTGATAGTCCGGCTGTGCGCGGCGGGGATCGATGCGCTCATTGTGCAGGATATGGGGATACTGCGTCTCGACATTCCGCCCGTACCGCTTCATGCCAGTACGCAGACGGACAACCGTACGCCCGAAAAGGTGAGGTTTCTGGAGTCGGTCGGCTTTTCGCAGGTGGTGCTGGCGCGCGAACTGTCGCTCCGGGAGATACGGAGGATTGCCGACCATACGTCCGTTTCCCTGGAAGTCTTTGTGCACGGCGCTCTCTGCGTGAGTTACAGCGGGCAGTGCTACGTCAGCGCGGCGCTGTGCGGACGGAGCGCCAACCGGGGAGAGTGCGCCCAGTACTGCCGCCTGCCCTATACGCTGACCGACGGGGAGGGGAGGGTGATTGCCCGCGACCGGCATTTTCTTTCCCTCAAGGATATGAACCGTTCGGACGGACTGGAGGCGCTGCTCGACGCCGGCGTATCGTCGTTCAAAATAGAAGGACGGCTCAAGGACGTGGCGTATGTGAAGAACATCACGGCCTGGTACCGGATGAAGCTGGACGCGGCGCTGGCCCGGCGTCCCGACTGTCGCCGCGCCTCGTGCGGGCAGAGCGTGTATGCCTTCGAGCCTGTGCCGGAGAAGAGTTTCAACCGGGGATTTACCCCCTTCTTCCTATACGGACGCAGTGTCGGCGTGGAGGCATTCGATACGCCCAAATCGGCAGGCGAACCGGCGGGAACGGTGAGAGAAGCGGGGCGCGACTCGTTCACCGTGTCCGGGCCGGAGCCTCTGCACAATGGCGACGGGCTGACGTTCTTCCGTCCCGGAGGCGGTCTGGAGGGTTTCCGGGTGAACCGTGTGGAGGGGAACCGCGTGTTTCCGGCCTCGATGCCGGCTTTGCGTCCCGGGACGGCGCTGTTCCGCAACGTCGACCACCGGTTTGAAAAGCAGTTGTCCGGGCCTTCGGCCGAGCGCCGGATTGCGGTGGAGATGGAGTTTACGGACAATCCCTTCGGCTTTACCCTCTGCATGACGGACGAAACGGGTCTGTCCGTTCGCCTGTCCGCGGCGTGCACGTCGGAGCCTGCTCTCCGGGATCAGGAGGAATACATTGTCCGTCAGCTTTCGCGGCTGGGGAATACGCCTTTCGCGGCCTCGTCCGTAAAGGTATCGCTGAGCGGGAAGCGGTTTGTCCCCTCCCCGCTTTTGTCGGAAATAAGACGCCGGGCTGCCGACTGCCTGATGCTGGCGCGCCGTCTGCGGCACCGCAGGGAGGAAGCCCGGTGGAAGAATCCCCCCGAAGCGCTTCCTTACCCCGAACGGACACTGGACTGTACGGGGAATGTGCTGAACACAAAGGCGGAGGCCTTCTACCGTGCGCACGGGGTGCAGGAGATCGCTCCCGCCTTCGAGTCGGCTCCGCGGAAGGATGTTCCGTGGATGTATGCCCGCCACTGCCTCCGCTACAGTATGGGATGGTGCCGCGCTTTGCAGGGGAAGGATTCCCCTTACCGGGAACCGTTCTATCTGCTCCACGGCAAGACACGTCTGCGGCTGGAGTTTGACTGCCGGCAGTGCCGGATGCTTGTTTTTGGCGAATGAAAATCCTTATGTGCTGTTTATTTTAACAGAAATTCCTCCATATTGTCGGGGGTTATCACCGTAAAAGTGCTTCCGGGGTAGGTGTCCAGGAATTTCGCAGGTGTTTTATATTTTGCAGAAAGGTTCCACTTAAATTCAAAGGAATGGATTTGTCCGTTTCCTTCTTCGATGTAGTCGATTTCTCTCTGGTCGGTTGTCCGCCAGAACCAGCTATTTCGCCAGATCTTATCGTATTCCAGCTTTTTCTGTCTTTCGGAAATGATATAGTTTTCCCACAGCGCGCCGATATCGGAGCGGCTTTCCGTGAGCGAAAAATCGGCTATGACGGCATTCCGGATTCCATTATCGTAAAAATATATCTTCCTGCTGTTCTTTAGCTCGTTCCTCAAATTGCGGCTGAATGAGCCTAAGCGGAAAATAACATAACACTGCTCTAACAGCACGATGTACTTTTCTACCGTTTTGCTGTCCAGGCTGCAAAGCTGTCCTAATTCGGAATAGGATATCTGACTGCCTATCTGAAAAGCCAACGCCCGGAGCAGCTTTAAAAGTTTATCGGGCTTCTTGATTTGTTCCCACATGAATATATCCTTATACAGGTAACTGTCGGACAATTGCTTCAGTATTTCCTTTTCGTCCCCCCGAATGATTCACTACATCCGGATAATACCCATAGACCAGACGGTGGGGCAGCAGTCTTTTTTCATCCAGCAGTCCGTGGTGGCCGACCATTTCGGCAAAAGAAACGGGGTACATTCTGTATTCCCACTTTCTACCGGTAAGCGGTTCGTTTACCTCATTCGCCAAATCGAAGGACGAACTGCCGGTGGCGATAAGCTGTATTCCGGGCAATTCGTCGGTGATGAGTTTCAGCTTTAATCCAATGTCTTTGATTCGTTGAGCTTCGTCGATCACTACATACTTTTTGTTTCCGAAAATGTACTTCAGTCGGGTAGCCGATACATTTTCAAAAAGATTCTGTATATCCGGTTCATCTCCGTTGAGCCAGATCATCTCATCAGAGCCTTTAAAGAGTTCTTTCACTAACGTTGTTTTCCCCACTTGCCTGGCTCCCGTCAGTATGATAGCTTTCCCTTTGTTCAACCTGTCCCGGACTGTGTTTTCCAGTATTCTGTGTATCATGTCGAATATTTTACTGCAAAAGTAGAATATATTTGGAGCCGGATACGCTAACTGTCCGATAATCCTGAGGCAGGAGGGGATATAAGAGGCTAAGACTTTTAACTCTCAACTCTCCATGTGCGGATTGATCGGTATGAAGCAAAGGCCTGCCGTGACGGTAGAGGTTAGCGGCGTTCAGCATTTTGTTTCATTAGAGGACGTCCATGGCAGAGGTTTCTTCCACCCCCTTTGATGTACCATTTGAGATATCAGGGTACATGCAACAGGAAGGTGTTGCGTTGAAAATAAATGTTACACCGAATGAATCGGCGGGCTGCCGTCGGGGGATATTTAAAGTGAATATCGTATGGGATAGTTGACAAAACTAATATCTTTCCTCTATAATTCTTCTACTGTTAGCGTAGTATATGTTAGTCTTGTGCAATAATAGTTGGCAATAAGGCAAATAAATTCTATCTCACCCTTTTTGAAAGAATGAGTTATAGAAGTG
>JAISMW010000060.1 GCA_031276545.1 Tannerellaceae bacterium | reverse complement strand
GGAAATTTAACTATACAATGTATACAATCATGTTGCGAATAGCTGTACAGTCCAAAGGACGTTTATACGACGAAACCATGGCGCTCCTGGAAGAGGCGGGTATCCGGCTGAACCGCGGAGATGCAGATGCTGGGCGTATGGGTGGCCGATCCGGAGGCTTACAAGCTGGCGCTGGACAGACGAACGGGCGCTGTACTTTGCGCAGTTGCTGAATGCCTGTATCTTTCCTGTCTGTTTTTCCGAACTTTCTCCGTTCATGTTATATTTTCCTTTCCTGTCCGTCTTATAATCAGTAATGGAACTTGAGACATTTACAGCAAAGGTGGTTCCCCTACGGGAGAAGCTGTTCCGCATCTCGCTGGCTATCGTGCGCGAGGAGGCGGAGGCCGAGGATATTGTGCAGGAGGCTTTTCTGAAGCTTTGGCATATCCGCGGCAGGCTGGAGGGCTACCGGAGCGTGGAGGCGCTGGCGGTGATGACGGCCAGGAATCTGGCTATCGACCGCTTGAGGCAGCTTCAGTATATGGGGGACGGGGAACTGCCTCCGCCGGCGGACACGGACGGGGGCAGCCCGGAGGAACTTCTGGTGAGGATGGATGCCGTCCGCTGCGTGGAGAGGCTCATCGGGCGTTTGCCGACGCTTCAGCAGTCGATCATCCGGATGAAGGATATCGAGGGGTACGAGCTGGAGGAAATCGCTGCCATTACGGGTTGCCGGACGGATGCCGTGCGGGTGAATCTTTCGAGAGCCAGGAAGAAAATTAAGGAGTGGTTTGTCGCTTTAAATAAAGATGCGTATGAATATCGATGATTTGCTTGAAAAATATTTTGAGGGTGATACTTCGGCCGACGAAGAACGCCGGCTCCGTGCTTTCTTTGCCTCGGACGGGGTTCCCCCCGGGCTGGAGGTGTATAGGCCGCTGTTTGCCTGGTTCGACGGGGAGATCCGCCGGAGGGAGGCCGGTGCGGCGGTGGCTTCGGGCAGGAGAAAACGCTATATGATGCTGCCGGCGGCTGCGGCTGCCGTGGCGCTGCTGGTGGCGGGCGGCCTGTACTTGCTGGCGCCCGGAGGGGCGGATCCCTGTCTCTGTTCGCCCGGCTACGCGCTGATTGACGGGCGCTGCTATACCGATATGCAGACGGTGAGGGAGCTGGCGCGCGAGGCGCTGCGGGAGGTGGCCGCGCCGGACGGGGTGCCGTTGCCGGGTATCGGTTCTTTGACTCAGGATGATTAAATACAATAAAATATGAAACAGTTAATGCACACAGTGGCGCTCTCTCTGGCGGTTTGCCTGCTGCTTCCCGCAGCAGTTTCCGCGGAGGAGGCGCAGGAGGGCCTGAAGATTCAGGAAGTATTCCGCACGTACGGAAAGAAACGGAATGTGACGATGGTGGAACTCTCGAACGAAATGCTGGAGACTTTCGGGATGACGCATTACCGGAGTATTGTGATCCGGGACGACCCGCAGGCGTTGTCGGCGGTAAGGCGTTGCCTGGAGGCCGACCAGCGGGGGGCGCGTATCATCAAGGAGGTGACCGACGGCGGAGGGGTGGTGTCGGCCTATTATCAGTTGCCCGAAAGCGGCGGAGGGCTGAACCGCTTCATCCTCTTCAAGGTGAACAGCCGGGGAGTGGTCACCCTGGTCTATATCGAGGGGGAGCTGGACAGCGAAGATCTGATCACCATCCTTTTTACCGGAAGCAAGGACTTCTGAACATGCTGATTATTTATTCAACTTAATAATGAAAACAATGATGAAGATGAAAACTGTATGGGCGCTTGCCGCAGCCGTCCTGGGGACGCTTGCCGCCGGCGCCGCGCCGACCGACACCGTGGTGGTGGTGGACGGCAAACGGATTGAACTGACCGAATCGGACGAGCGTATCAAAGTGAAAGTGTTCGACGCCGACGCCGACGGCGACACGGTGGAGAGCCGCCTCCTCTTCGAGGGACATTACGGCAACGGACGGCGCTACGAGCGGCGCTCACATTTCCGCTCGGTGAATGTTCCGATTCCGTCTTGGAACCGGAGGGGGTTCAATCCCCACTGGGCTGGCTTCGGGATGGCGTTTGTGAGTTTTTCGGACGGACAGCTCAGCCGTATCAACGACGTGGGGGGGCTGTCGCTCCGCAGCGGCAGTTCGCTGGAGTATACGTTCAATATATGGGAGGAGCACTATCTGCTGTCGTCTAAATCAAGCTGGGCGGTGGTCACCGGCATGGGCATGACCTGGAGCCGCTACCGCATAGAGGGCAATCACTACCTGGCCGAAACAGACGGCGTCACCTCGCTGCATCCGGCGCCCCAGGGCACGGCGTATTCGTCCTCCCGGCTGAACATCACGAGCATCACCATTCCGATTCTGCTGGAGTGGCAGAACCGGCGTAAGGGAAGCGTTCCGCTGTTCTTTTCGGCCGGCGTGGTGGGATCCGTCAAGACCGCTTCTTCGTCGAGGGTGACGTATCGCGACGGATCGGGCAAGAACAAAAATGTGAAGATGGACGGCGGGATGAACCTCCGTCCGGTGACGGTGCACATACTCCTGCAGGCGGGGCTGAATCATCTGGGGCTGTATGCGAAATATTCGCCGATGCAGTTGTTCGAGGGCGGCAAGGGGCCGGAGGTGTATCCGGTGGCACTCGGCCTGATGTTTCACTTCTGAGGGGGAACCGCCGTGCCTGATGCCTCAGTCCGGCAGCAGCAGGGAGCTGTCGCCGTAGCTCAGGAAGCGGAAGTTGTTCGCAAGGGCGTAGTCGTAGATGCGCCGCCAGTCGTCGCCCACGAACGCCGAGATGAGCAGCAGCAGCGTACTGCGCGGCTGGTGGAAATTGGTGATAAGCCCCCGCGCTATACGAAAGGTATAGCCGGGGGCTATCATGATCTGTGTGGCCGCGGTGAAGCTGTCGGACTGATTCCTGTCCATATAGTCCAGCAGATGCCGGAGGGCTTCGTCGGCGGGGAGGCGGCGGCTGTCCGGATCGTAGGGCATCCACTGCGGCACGGTGAGGAGGCCGTCCGGGGCTTCGGGATGGCGCGAGAGGATGAGGCCGGCGTAGTAGAGGCTTTCCAGCGTGCGGGCGGAGGTGGTCCCTACGGCGACGATCCTTCCGGCGGTATACGAGCGTATCCGTTCGACGGTCTGCCGGCTCACCGAAAAATATTCCGTATGCATCCGGTGTTCCTCCAGGGTGTCCGTCTGAACGGGTTTGAAGGTACCGGCGCCCACGTGCAGGGTCAGTTCCTCGCGCACAAAGCCTGCGGCGTCGAGGGCGGCCAGCACTTCGGGCGTAAAATGCAGTCCGGCGGTGGGCGCGGCCACGGAGCCTTTCACGCGGGCGTATACGGTCTGGTAGGAATCCAGGTCGGCCTCCTCGGTTTCGCGGTGCAGATAGGGCGGGATGGGCAGTACGCCGGCCTTTTCCAGCAGGAGGCCGAAGGGAATGCCGTCGGCATCCCAGGCAAAGCGTATGCGGTGCGTGCCGCCACAGGAGGCGAGGCGTTCGGCTGTCAGCCCGACGGGCGTTCCGTCTACGTCTACCGTCTTGAGCAGTACGCCGTCCTTCCATCGCTTCAGGTTGCCGGCCATGCAGTACCATTCGCAGCTCCGGGTTTGCAGGAACGCCTGCGCATAGTCGGCGGGATCGGCCGGTTCCAGGCAGAACAGCTCTATCCTGGCGCCCGTTTCCTTGCGGAATATCATCCGGGCGCGTATCACGCGGGTGTTGTTGAACACCAGCATCGCCTGCGGGGGCAGACAGTCGGGCAGCCTCCGGAAAGGCGCTTCCGCTATCCTGCCGCCGCGGTAGAGCAGCAGCCGGGATTCGTCTCTGGGAAAAAGGGGATATTTGGCGATGCGCGCATCGGGCAGGGTATAGAGGAAGTCGTCGATGCGGATCTGTCGGGTTTCTGTTGTCATCTCTTTATATTCTGCGCAAAAATAATGAACTTTGCCCGTATATCAATTTAAGTAAAAATATGAACGTAAAAACAGGAGACAAAGTACGCTTTCTAAACAGCGTGGGCGGCGGCACCGTACGCCGCTTCGAGGGAAAAGACCGGGCGCTGGTGGAAACGGAAGACGGTTTTGAAATACCGGTACTGGTACGCGAACTGGTCGTAGTGGAAAGTCTGGACAAACAGATCTATACCCGGCAGGCTAAACCTTCCCGACCGGCAGAGACGGTACGCCCGCCGGAACCCGCAGAAGAAGAGCGTCCGATAGAGGAAACGCCCGAAGGCGAACGGCTGCATATCTGTCTGGCCTATCTTCCCCTCGATCCCAAGGCGCTTCAGCAAAGCGGGTACGAGGCCTATTTCGTGAACAACAGCAACTATTTCGTGTACTTCAACTATATGAACCGGCAGAACAGCAGTTGGACGAGCCGCTGCCACGGTCTGGTGGAGCCGAACACCAAGCTGTTCATGGAGGAGTTCGGAAAGGAAGAACTGAACCGACTGGAACGGGTGTGCGTACAGCTTATCGCCTTCAAGAAAGACAAACCTTTTCTGCTGAAGAACGCCCTGTCGGTGGAGCTTCGCATAGATACCGTGAAGTTCTACAAGACGCACTGCTTCGTGGAAAACGATTTCTTTGAAGACGACGCCCTCATCTTCCCCGTAGTCCGCGCCGATGTGCCCGAAAGGGAGCTGCTCGTCTCCGGCGCCGATCTGCTGGAAGCCATGCTTCCCAAACCGAAGCCGGCGCCCAAACCGTCCCGTCCGGCACGGAAGAAAGAAGCCGACAGCATACCGGAAATCGATCTCCACATCGACCGTCTGCTGGATACCACCGCCGGAATGACGCCGGCCGACATCCTGCAGTATCAACTGGACAAATTCCGCGAAGCCCTCGCAGAGTACGCCGGACGGAAAGGGCAGCGGATTGTGTTTATCCACGGAAAGGGCGACGGCGTACTGCGTAGCGCCATCGAAAGAGAACTGAAAACCCGCTACAAACCGTACAGCTACCAGGATGCCTCCTTCAGGGAATACGGCTTCGGCGCCACCATGGTGACCATACGGTAAACGGCATACAAACCGGTCATCACAGACGGAATCATGATAGAAACAGAACGGAAATACAAGGTGACGGGCGACTTCCAAAGCAAGGCCGTCCGCACGCAATACATCACGCAGGGATACCTCTGCACCGACCCCGAACGCACCGTGCGTGTGCGCATAGCCGGCGACCGTGCCTGCCTCACCATCAAGGGGCCGGCCGACGAAAAAGGCTGGAGCCGCTACGAATTTGAACAGCCCGTCGCCGTGGCCGATGCCACGGAACTGCTGAAACTCTGCGCCGGCTCCGTCATCGAGAAGGTGCGCCACTACGTCCCCCACGGAACGCACGTATGGGAGGTCGACGTATTCTGCGGAGACAACGAAGGGCTGCAAATCGCCGAGATAGAACTCGCCTCAGAACAGGAAGCCTTCGACAAACCCTCCTGGGCGGGCGAAGAAGTGACGGGCGACGCCCGCTATTACAACGCCATGCTGGCGCGTGTGCCCTACAACCGCTGGAACAGCAAATAACATCCTATACAAATAGAATGAAAAACATGAATACACGGATTCTCTGCGCAGGGGCCTCACTGATGCTCCTGCCCCTTTGCCTCCATGCCGACGAAGGCATGTGGATGCTCCCGCTGCTGAAGGAACAGCAGTTGGCCAGAATGCAGGAACTGGGACTGAAACTGCAGGATTACGACATCTACCACCCCGATTCCGCCTCGCTGAAAGATGCGGTGGTGATTTTCGACGGAGGATGTACCGGAGAGATGATATCGTCCGACGGACTGGTGCTGACCAACCATCACTGCGGATACGGCTACATCCAGCAGCACAGTTCGACGGAACACGACTATCTGACGGACGGCTACTGGGCAATGTCGCGCGAAGAAGAACTGCCCAGCCCGGGGCTGAGCGTGACCTTTATCGAAAAAATAGAAGATGTAACGGATTATGTCTTCTCCAGACTCGAAGCGGACGATGACCCGACAGGCCTCCGCTTCCTCTCGCCAACCTACCTCAACGGTCTGGCGAAGGAAAAAGCCGGCAAGGAGTACCTGGACGGACATCCCGGAACGGAGGTGGAGATAAGAGCTTTCTACGGAGGCAATCAGTACGTCATGTTTACGAAGAAAAAATACTCCGACATCCGTCTGGTGGGCGCTCCCCCCTCGTCTGTCGGGAAGTTCGGAGCCGATACGGACAACTGGATGTGGCCCCGTCATACGGGCGACTTCTCGCTCTTCCGCGTCTATGCCGATGCCGCCGGCAACCCGGCCGAATATGCGGAGAGCAACGTTCCGCTCCGTCCGAAACGGTGGCTGAAAATCTCCCTCGCAGGAATAGAAGAAAACGGCTTTGCCATGATGATCGGTTTCCCCGGACGTACAAATACCTATTATACCTCGTGGGAAGTGATCGAACGCCGCGACATCGACAATGCCGTGCGTATCCGTATCCGCGGTCTCCGTCAGCAGACGATGCTGGAAGAAATGCTGAAAGACCCCGCCATACGCATTCGGTATGCCGATAAATACGCCGGCTCCGTCAATGCGCACAAAAATGCGGAAGGCATGAACTGGGCTATCCGCACGCGACGCCTGGATCAGGAGAAACAGGCCGTGCAGGACAGCCTGACAGCCTGGTCGCAGCAGACCGACCGACCGGAGTACCCCGAAGCGCTGAGGATGCTGGAACAAATCGTGCACGACCGCCGGAACCTGCGCTTTCGTAGTTGGATGCTGGACGAAGCCCTGCTGCGCGGGATCGAATGTACCGGAGTTCCCGTCGATGTGAAGCCGGTGATCGACGCGCTGAAAGGAAAAGACCGGAAGCAGCAGCAAGAACAAATCCGTCTGCTGACACTGGCCTGGCACCGCTTCCTCCGATCCGGCTACTCGCACGAAGTAGACCGAAAGATAGCCAAAGTGATGCTGAAGGAATATTGCCGCACAGTACCGGCGCACGACCGTCCGTCCTGCTTCAGCGTGATAGAACGGAAATTCAGAGGCGATACCGATCGCTTCATCGACCATCTGTTCCGCACATCCATCTACGGAAGTCCGGAAAACTTCAATACCTTCATTGCAGCGCCTTCCGCCGAAGCGCTCAAGAAAGATCCCATGATACAATTTGCCAAAGGAGTGCAGCAGGAGAAAGCCTCGCTCGTCTCCGCACTGGCCGAGTTCGACGCCGCCTATGCCTCCGAGCACCGCGAATACGTCAAAGGGCTGCTGGAGATGAACAGCGGCCTGCATTTCCCCGATGCCAATTCCACCATACGCCTGACCTACGGACAGAAAACAGGCTATACGCCCCGCGACGCCGTGCGCTACCTCAGCCGTACCACGCTGGACGGCGTGATGGAAAAGGAAGAGCCCGGCAACCGGGAGTTTGAAGTCCCCGCACGTCTGAAGGAGCTGTACCGGACTCAGGACTTCGGACCCTACCGCAGCAGGGAAGACGGGAAAATGCCCGTAGCCTTCTGCCTCAACACCCATACGACGGGAGGAAACTCCGGCAGCCCCGTACTGAATGCCCTCGGCGAACTGACGGGCATCAACTTCGATCGCAACTGGGAAGGCGTAGGCGGCGACATCCGGTACCTGCCCGACTGTCAGCGGAGCATCGCCGTAGACATCCGCTACGTCCTCTTCATTATCGACAAATACGCCGGCGCCGGCTATCTGCTGAAAGAAATGGAAATCGTTCCGGAATAACGGATATAATAATGTATACAACTTTATAAAAACCCATGTACCATGAAACAGTTACTTTTTATGCTGTTCACCCTCCTGCTGACGGTGGCAATTGGAATGGCAACGTGTCCATCAGTCTCCAATCGAATTTAATACATGAAGGGTATGACAGGCTGCCAGTGCGGCGGTTTCGGTACGCAGGCGGCTTTGCCCCAGCGAGATGGGTTGGAATCCCAGGGCAAGGGCTTCGTCTATCTCTTCGGGACTGAAGTCTCCTTCGGGGCCTGTCAGGATGAGGGCATCACTGCCCCTTGGGTATATTTGCGCAAGGAGCGGTTTTTCGTTTCCCCGACAGTGGGCAATGTATTTGTTCCCCGCAAAGGGCTGGCGTATGAAGGTGGAGAAAGGCGCCATGCCGCGGCTGAGGACGGGGCGTAGGGCTTTGCCGGACTGCTTCATGGCGGCGGTAAGGATTTTCTCCAGACGCGAAGTCTGGATGTCGTGCCGTTCGGAAAAGCGGCAGTGCAGAAAGGTGATAGCGTCGAGGCCTATTTCGGTGGCTTTCTCGCAGAACCATCCCATCCGCTCCATCTGCTTGGTGGGTGCCACGGCGATGTGGAGGTGGAAGCTACGCAGAGGAGGCTGCGCGTACCGTTCCAGCACACGCACGGCGCACTGCCGGGGACGGGGAGCGAGGAGGACGGCGCGGTAGAAAAAACCCCGGCCGTCGGTCAGCAGGAGTTCGTCGCCTTCCCGGAGGCGAAGCACCCGGAGGGCATGGTGTGCTTCGTCTTCCGGCAATTCGGGTCTTTCGACAATATCGGGTGTATAAAAAATCTGCATGGGAAACCGGTACGCGTTATCCCAGCATCATGCCGACGATGACGGCCGACATGACGGACACCAGCGCGCCGCCCACCATGGCGGGGAATCCGAAGCGGGTGATGAGGTCTTTCTTTCCGGGCGCCAGCACGCCGATACCGCCCAGCAGGATGCCGATGGAGGAGATGTTGGCAAAGCCGCAGAGGATATAGGTAGACATGACGAGCGATTTTTCGTACAGGAATACGCCGGCGTCTTTCCACTGCTGCATCTGCGAATAGGCCACAAACTCGTTCAGGATGGTTTTCTGTCCGAGCAGCGACCCCACAGCGGTGATGTCGTCGAAGGGTACGCCGGCGAGCCATACAAAGGGCGCCAGCACGATGCCGACGATAAACTGGAAGGTTAGCCCGTCGGACTTGCCGTCCGTCACGTCGTGTATCCATCCGTTCAGCCCGGTATAGTGGCCTGCGACGTCTTTCAGCAGCCAGTTCATCAGCGCTACCAGGGCGATAAATACCAGCAGCATGGCGGCGATGTTCACCATCAGTTTGATGCCGGTAGAGGTACCGGCGGCCAGGGCTCCCAGCGGACTGGAGTGTTCCTGCACCTTTTCGATTTCCACCGGCGTGTCGGCGGCTTCTTCCGTCTGGGGGCAAAGCATTTTGGCCATCACGATGGCGCCGGGTGCAGCCATGACGGACGCCGACAGGAGATGCTTGGCAAACATCACCCTGGCCACCGGGTCGTCTCCCCCCAGCATACCGATGTAGCTGCCCATCACCGATCCGGCAATGGTGCCCATGCCGGACACCATGACGAGGAATATTTCCGAACGGTTCATCGTCCCCAGATAGTTCTTGATGAGCACCGGCGACTCGGTCATCCCCATAAAGATATTGCCGGCCGCCACGAGTCCTTCGGCCCCGGAGATGTGCATAAACCGGCGAAGCAGCCACGAAAAGCCGCCCACCACGCGCTGTATGATCCCCCAGTGATAGAAAAGCGACACCAGGGCGGAGAAGAATATCACGATGGGCAGCGAATGGAGCAGGAAGCTGAATCCGTTCGACGGCTCGGCGTAGGGACCCAGGAGGAACACCAGCCCGTCGTGTGTGAAGTCCATCAGCTTGACGAAAGCTCTGCCGGCCCATTCGAACAGCATCCCGACGAACGGCACGTAGAGCACCGAGAGGGCCAGCAGCACCTGCATGAACAGTCCCGCGCCCACCAGCTTCCAGTCGATATGCCGGCGGTCGAAACTGATGGCGTAGCAAACGGCCAGGATGCACGCCATCCCCAGCAGCCCTCTCATGAGGGAGACTGCGCTAAATCCTCCGGCTTCAATCATGGCGTATACCTCCTTCTATTCCGCGGCGCGAGAGTTCGTCTTTGTACAGTTTGGCATATTCGTAATTTTCATTTACCACGGCCTCTTTCATGCGCATCTGCAGTTCGCTGTCCCTCAGCAGCGAGAGCCATTTCTTCAGTTGGGCTTCGTTCTTCAGGTCTTCGGGTTCTATACCTCCCATCACATAGTCCTCTTCGCTGTCCATATCGCCTTCCAGGATGTCGTCCAAACCATCATCATCCTCCTCATCGTCGTCTTCAAAATCGTCCTCAAAATCGTCGTCGGGAAAGGAAGAATCATCCAGTTCGATACCGGCTTCCAGGAGGACCTTCTCATTCACGAAGATATCGCAGTCAGCCCTGAGAGCAATAGCCACGGCATCCGAGCTGCGCGAATCCAGGCGGAACAGATGTCCATCCTTTTCCAGCAAGAATTCGGCATAGAAAATCTCGTCCACACATTTGTGTATACACACCTCGTGCAGACGGATGTTGAACATTTTGAACAACGAGACGATCAAGTCCTGCGTAAGCGGTCTCGGCGGCACGATCCGTTCAATTGCAATCGCAATAGACTGCGCTTCCGCCATCCCCACGGTGATGGAAAGATAGCGCGGTCCGTCTTCTTCGGCAAGGATCAACGCATAGGTTCCCGCGTTCATCTGACTATTAGTTAAGCCCTTAACTTTCAATTTTACTTTTGTATCCACAATTCGTTAGTATTAAACATGCACAAAAATAATATTATTTTGATTGGTGCAATGAAAAAGAGTTACTCTACCCTCCATATCCAAATCTCCAATCGGACAGGCTATCGCTTATACCTGTAAATATATATCGCCGATTAGTGGACGAAATCAGATGGGTGGTTTGTCGAATGCTTACGCGGCATAGTGCTTATGCGAGAGACTCGGCTAAGTAGCCGGATTAATTCGTACATTTGGCGCACTTATTGAATACCGAAAGAAGCAGAACAAGACAGGATATGAATGATAAAATAAAAATACTAAGCCCGGTATCGTCTGACAGTGACCCGGATGATAATTTAGGAATGGTGATACCCGTACTGACCAAGTGTGATACTGATGAAGATTTTGCCGGTGGAATGGAAAAGATGGGGGATACGGTACCGCTCCTTCCGTTGCGGAATATGATGCTCTTCCCCGGAGTGGCCATGCCGGTTATTGTGGCAAGACCAAAGTCGATGCGACTGATTGGTGATGCTGTAAAGAAAGAAATGCTGATAGGCGTGGTTTGTCAGAAGGATGTGAATACGGAGGAACCGCACACCGACGATTTGTATCCTGTGGGGGTCGTGGCAGAGGTGGTGAGGATACTGGAAATGCCCGACAGGACTACGACCGTGATTCTTCAGGGGAAAAAACGTTTTGAACTGAATGAACTGACGGATACGGAGCCATATCTGAGGGGAAAAATAACCATCCTGGAAGATATTATTCCGGCGAAAAACGACCGGGAGTTTGAAGCGCTTGTTTCCACCATCAAGGACTTGACGATAAAAATGCTTCAGGCGCTGATGAGCGAGTTTCCGCGGGATCTGTTCCTGTCTATTAAGAATAACAGGAATGTGCTTTATTTAATCAATTTCGCCTGCAGCAATGTGCCTGTCAGTGCAGAAGAAAAGCATGGGCTGCTGCTGATTAACGACTTGAGAGACCGTGCCTTCCGCCTGCTTTTTATCCTGAACCGGGAATATCAGTTGATAGAACTGAAGAATTCTATCCAGATGAAAACTCACGAGGATATCAACCAGCAGCAAAAAGAGTACTTCCTTCAGCAGCAAATCAAAACCATACAGGAGGAATTGGGGGGGAATATCAACGAACTGGAAATAAAGGAGCTCAGAGATAAAGCGGCTAAAAAGAAATGGGAGCAAAGCACGCGGGAGGTTTTTGAAAAGGAACTTCGCAAACTGGAACGCCTGCATCCGCAGTCGCCCGACTTCTCGGTACAGACGCAGTATGTGCAAACCATTGTAAGCCTGCCCTGGAACGAGTACAGCAAGGACAATTTCAACCTGAACCGTGCCCAGCGCATCCTGGACAGAGATCATTACGGGCTGGAGAAGGTGAAAGAACGCATCATCGAACATCTGGCCGTACTGAAACTGAAGGGGGATATGAAATCGCCCATTATCTGCCTTTACGGCCCTCCCGGAGTAGGGAAAACCTCGCTGGGCAAGTCGGTGGCCGAAGCGCTGAACCGCAAATATGTGCGGATATCGCTGGGCGGACTGCACGACGAGGCCGAAATCAGAGGCCACCGCCGTACGTACATCGGCGCACTGTGCGGACGTATTATCCAGAATATTCTGAAGGCCGGCACTTCCAACCCCGTCTTCATCCTGGATGAGATAGACAAGGTGTCGAACGATTTTAAAGGAGACCCTGCCTCGGCTCTGCTGGAAGTGCTGGATCCGGAACAGAATAACGCCTTCCACGACAACTACCTCGACATTGACTACGACCTGAGCAAAGTGATGTTTATCGCTACGGCCAACCACCTGAATACTATATCTCAACCCTTGCTCGACCGTATGGAGCTGATAGAAGTGAGCGGCTATATTATGGAAGAAAAGGTGCAGATTGCATCCCGCCATTTGATACCCAAGCAACTGGAGGCACATGGTTTGCCCAAAGGAAAGGTGAAATTCAGCAGGAAGATTCTGCAGGATATCGTGGTCTGTTATACGCGAGAGAGTGGAGTACGCGAGCTGGACAAGAAAATCGCAAAAATCATGCGCAAACTAGCGCGTAAGCTGGCATCCGGCGAAACTATTCCTGCCGAGATTACCCCCGAACACTTACACGAATATCTGGGATCCGTGGAATACACTCGCGATAAATATCAGGGAAACGAATATGCCGGGGTGGTAGTAGGCCTTGCCTGGACTGCCGTAGGAGGAGAGATACTGTTTGTGGAATCGAGCCTTAGCAGGGGGAAGGGCGCCAAACTGACCTTAACCGGCAATCTGGGTGATGTGATGAAGGAATCGGCCATGCTGGCGCTTGAATATATTCATGCGCATGCTTCCCTTTTCGGTATTCCGGAGGATATGTTTGAAAACTGGAACATACATGTGCATGTGCCCGAAGGCGCGATACCGAAAGATGGCCCCAGCGCAGGTATCACGATGGTTACTTCTTTGGTTTCGGCCTTCACGCAACGTAGAGTGAAAAGCAGCATTGCCATGACCGGCGAGATTACTTTGCGGGGGAAAGTGTTGCCGGTGGGCGGTATCAAGGAGAAAATACTGGCAGCCAAACGGGCTGGAATAAAAGAACTCATCCTCTGTAATGAAAACCGTAAGGACATACAGGAAATCAATGCCGAATACCTCAAAGGCCTTACGTTTCATTACGTGGAGGATATCAAAGACGTGGTAGGCCTGGCGCTGCTGGAAGAGAAGGTGGCCAATCCTTTATTCTGAATCCTTTGCTGGGTTTTGAGCTTCTCCGGAAGGGGAGGCGTCGCTCTGCGGCTCTTCTTCCGGTTGCGTTGTTTCTTTCGTTTTGTTTTCAGGAGCGAAGTCTGTAATGCCGGAACTTATCAGCAGGTTATACCATACAAGCATCTTGCGGATATCATTGGGATATACTCTTTCGCGGTCGAAACTGGGCAGCACGCCTGCCAGATAGGCGCGCAAATCGCCGGGAGTGGCGGTCGAGGGGTTTATGGCTGTTTTCTCTCCGTTTTCCCTGTTTTTGATAGAGGTAAGCACTATATGCAAAGGTACGTCTTCCCCGTCTGTAAATACGGAAATGTCGCCTAACGAAACAACCTTGTTTTTTGCATACGTCGGCATTTTTTTTCCGTCGACCAGCGATTCTACAATCAGCATGTTTTTCCCTTTGGATACCAGTTTAAATAATCCGGGTTTTCCGGAAACAGACAAAATAGTTTTCAACATAATCTTTTCTATATTCAGTTACAATAGACATTTTATTAAAAAAGCCATCCGGTGTTTCAGATGGCTTTCCTTATGATAAAAAAGAATCGAAAGCTACTATACTCTCTTTTCTTTGATTCGGGCTCTCTTCCCGGTAAGTGCACGCAAATAGTACAGTTTGGCTCTGCGAACCTTGCCTATTTTATTGACTTCAATCTTTTCGATAAAGGGCGATTCGAGGGGGAAAATTCTTTCCACACCGATGTTGTCCGACATTTTACGAACGGTGAAACGTTTCTTGTCTTCACATCCGGAAATGCGTATCACTACACCCCGGTACTGCTGGATACGTTCTTTGTTTCCTTCCTTTATACGGTAGGATATGGTGACCGTATCTCCGCTCTTGAATGAAGGATGCTCTTTTTTTGTGGCAAATGCTTCTTCTGCAATCTTTAGTAAATCCATTGTTTTTATAGCTTTTAGTTGTTATTGAAAAATGAAACGCAATATAACGGGCTACCTTGTCCCGACAGAGATTGCGTAAAGCGGATGCAAAATAACGAAAGATTAATTGAATACGCAAATAATCAGAAGTAAAGATCAGGGCTGACGCATTGAAGAATAAAGCAGTTCCGGCCTGCAGGATTGGGAATTAATTCGGGGAACTTCTCCAATTCCGTAAGGGGAAGAAGAGCATCTCTGTACGGTGGATGAGCATTACCTCTTTTGGCGGGTACCTGTTGCTCTTATTCGTCTTTGCTTCGACGTATTGTTCGCAAACCGGGAGATTTTTTTTAATGCTTTTTCTCTGGAATAAAGATTTGCCCGTTCAATTGTACAGTTCTTCCTTCTTTACCTTGATTATTTTTCCGAAGGAAGCGAGTCGGTTCATATCTATTTTGCGGGAGTTGCCCACAATGACATAGATAATCGGACGGTCTTTTATGTTGTCTTCGTAAAAATGGACGATATCGTTCATTTCCATTTGTGTGAGATGGGTGAGGAGCGTTTTGTTCGGGTCGGAGGCGTATCCTTCGTTCAGCAGGGAGGCAATGCGCCGGGGTATCTTGCGGAAGGTAGGATAATCGTTGCTCAACTGGTTGACCAGCGATTGTTTGACGGCCGGAAGGCGTTCCGGTTTTACCGGCATTTCCCGGATGAGCGATTCCAGTACGGTAAGGGCGTCGATGGTTTTGTCGCTTTGGGTAGAGAGTACGGTGGTAAATTCTCCGGGTTTATCTTTCAGGTTCAGGGGCAATTGGGTGTATGCGCCGCTTGCGTGATAGGCAAACGAGCGGAACTCGCGGATTTCCTGAAACATCAGCGACGACATATCGCCTCCGAAGTAGCTCGAGAAAAGTTTGGCCGTATGACGGGCCGACTCGTCGGGTAGCGCCCGGCCTTTCACGTAGCCGTACAGGATGCTTTGCGAGGCGTCGGGCGCATCGCAGAAGAACACGGTCGGCTCCGTATAATCGGCCAGGGGTCTGTAGACCGGCGCGTTTGATGCAATCGTTACCGCATCCAGGTTGATATGCGTCCGTATGCTGTCTGCCACTTCGCCGGACGGCAGTGTACCGCAATAATAGATGTCGCAGGCCACTTTCTGTACGTTTCGGAAGATGTCTGTCAGGTCTTCTCCCTTCAGTTTGCGTATATCCTGGAGGGAGAGTTTGTTCAGATAAGAGGATTTTTCGCCGTGCTTCACTTTTTCCATCAGGGCATGTGCCAGTTTCTGTGTCGATTTATAAAATGTTTTTTTTACCACCTTTTCTTCGTCGACTATCTGTTTCATCTTTTTGTTCTCGGCCTTTGCGTGCTGCATGAAAGAGGAAACGAGGGCGAGCGTTTGGTTGAAGTTTGTATCGAATCCGCTGACTTTGACGGTAAAGCGGTTGTCGGTTGCATCAAACAGCAAGGCGCTGCCCAATGCCTGCAACTTTTCGCGAAATTCTTCAAACGACAGACTGTCCGTTCCCAGCAGCGGGAGGTACGACGTCAGTTGCGTCAGTGCGGGACATTCCGTTTTGCCGGTACCGAAGGAAATATCCAGCGTAAAGATGTCGTTCACCGCATTTGCCGACGTATACAGTTTCGCCAGGGGGGTGAGCGTGCGTATTTCCACATCCTTTTTGAAGTCGAGGAAGCGGGGGATTACTTTCTTCTCCGGCAGTTGTTCCAGTTTCCGTGCATATTCGGAAGATACTTCCATGTTGCGGGGAATCACCGGCCGGAGGTCGGGCTTGGGAAGGTTGTCTTTCGGGTACTTGCCTGTTTTCTTTGTTACGTACAGATAGTCGCCGGTGAAGTATTTGCGTGCGATGGCTACGATGTCGTCCTTTGTCAGGTCGTTGATCCGTTCGGCTTCTTCGAGGTACGAGTTCCATGATTTGCCTTGCGAGAAGAGGGTAATCATCACTTCCGAGCGCGAGTTGATGTCTTCCAGACGGGACACGTGTTTGCGCTTCTGTTCCAGCTTGAGGCTGCTGAACAGTTCGTCGCTGAAATCTCCGCGCTTGATTCGTTCAATTTCGTGCCATGCCAGTTCTTTTGCGCCGGAGAGCGTCTGGAATACCAGCTTGGGAATGACGATGACGCCCAGGATGCCGGCGTCGTTGAAACTTTCGTGCAGCGTCATGGCGGCCATCAGCTTATGGTTTACCATCAGCCGGTCGAGATAACCGGTACCGTTCGAGTTGTTCAGCAGATCGATTACGATATTGAGCGCCGCCTGGTCGGGATGATTGGCGGGAACGCTCCGGAAGGCAAAGGCTGCTCCTTTCACCAGGGGGACGGGGAAGCGCACCTGAAACTTTTCTTCTCCTCTGAAGGGCGGGGGAAGTTCGGCTTTCTTCCCTGCGGGAAGCTCCCGGTTGTGAATGCGCGAAAAAGCCGCTTCAAGCGCCGGCAGGGTGGTCGCCGTATCGAAATCGCCGCTAAGGATCAGCCCCATATTGGAAGCCACGTAATAGTTGTCGAAAAACTCCATCATATCCGACAGGCGCGGGTTCTTCAGGTGCTGGGCGCTGCCCAGTATGGGGTAGGCGTACGGGTGGGGATAGAAGAAGCGTTCCAGTACTTTTTCCATGGCGTCGCGTCCCACGGCGTCGCGATACATATTCTTTTCTTCGTATACGGTTTCAAGCTCCGTCTGAAACATGCGGAACACGGGCTTGAGCAGCCGCTCGCTGTTCAGCTCGGCCCACTGTTCGATATACTGCGGCGAGAACGTATTGTGATACACCGTATAGTCGTACGAAGTCCCGGCATTCAGTTTTGTCCCGCCATAGCGCGAGATAAGGCGGTTGAACTCATTGGGAATGATATAATCGGCCGCCTGTATGTTGAATTGATTGATTTCCTTCTGGATGCGCAGGCGGTCTTTCTCGTTTTGCGTATGCGAGAGTTCGTCGTACCGGGCTACAATGGAATCGAGCAATACTTTTTCGGCAGGATAATTGATAGTCCCAATCTTGTCTGTCCCCTTAAACATCATGTGCTCGAAGTAATGGGCTATACCGGTATTGGGCGTATCTTTCGCTCCGGCCTTCACCACCACGGCGCCGAACACTTTCGGCTGGCTATGGTCTTCATTGAGCCAAACAGTCAGTCCGTTACTCAGTTTATATTCTTTTACTTGGAGAGGATCCGGCAGTTCAGCCGGTATGATATTTGTACTGTAAGAAAGCAACGCCACGGTCATCAGATATTTCATTCTACATAATTTGATGCAAACTTATATAAAAATTTGCGATTTATAAGCGGGTCAAATAAAAAAGAGCATTCTCTTCCCCTGACACCGGATCAATGTGCTGACGGGAGTTGAAAAACCTGCTTGCAATTAGTGAGCTTCACTTAAGCGTTAGTATGAGATACACTTAAAGTTTGGTTAACGTGAGTTCGGCCTAAGATACTCCCGATTCATATATGTACTTGGAGTAAAAATTTTATTTTACCGCCAATACTTACATATACAAGTGGTATAAATTTTATTTTACTGCCAATACTTATATGCACAGGGGGTATAAATTTTATTTTACTGCCAGTCACTATAGTCGCCAGAGGCAGAAAAATTATTTTGCTCCTTGTACATATAGTCACCGGAGGTAAAAATTTTATTTTGCTCCTTGTGCATATAGTCACCGGAGGTAAAAATTTTATTTTGCTCCTTGTGCATATAGTCACCGGAGGTAAAAGTTTTATTTTGCTCCTTGTGCATATAGTCACCGGAGGTAAAAGCTTTATTTTACTGCCAGTGACTATATGCACCGGGTCTAAAAGTTTTATTTTGCCTCCGGTTACTATATGCACCGGGTCTATTTTTTTTATTTTGCCTCCAGTGCCTATATGTACCGGGAGTAAAAATTCTTTTTTGCCTCCGGCGCATATATGAACTGGGGATATATGCAACGCGCCTCCTTCTCTGAGGAGCCGAAGCCATGATAACGCTTACTTCTTAAGTCGAACTCACGTTGGTTACTTCAATCATTCCTACCAAATGGGTAAAAAAACAAAAAACAGCGAACGTACGTTAGAACTTTAACGAACAACGTACGTTGCTGCTTTGGGCGATGCTTTCACTTTCACAAGCTTACACACCATTATGTTTGTGTTGATGCACGCTTTTGGCTCACGTGCACCAGAGAAAAAGAATGCAAAATTTATAGTTTAACCAATCAATCCCTCCACTGAGGCATCAAGGTTCGGATGTTCTTACCGTGATAGTTTCCTTACGTATCACTCCATCGTTCTGAAGTATATACACCTCTATCGGTAAGCTATATTCATCACCGGATGATTTCAACGTCGTATCAATCCTAAATGCTCTAAGGAAGGTATCAGCAGGAGCAACTGTACGGGGAGCAAGTTTGATTTTTTTACTTACCGTGTCCGCGCTAAGATAATAGTCGAACAGACTTCCCGGATTGAAGAAGGTAAGGTCATACCACTGTAGCGAATCATTCGGCAATTCATATCGTGTTCCAACAAGAGGATACTGGGTGTATGGCGAAGATGTTTCCTCTACTTTATCCACCGTCGCTACTGCTAATGGCCATGCATTTGAAATCTCAAGGGGAAATGGGGATAATTCAGACCGCACGGTGTCGTTAATCACTAAGCGATAATATACTTTTCCACTTTGTAGGGGAGTGGGGACAGACGCAAGCCACGGATCCCTATTCCTCATGCGGGCAAAATATACGGTATCGTTGTTGCTGCCGACGTCGCCGGCTTTTGTGATTAATCCATTCAGCAATTTCGGTCGATCCAAGCGGAAAGCCTCCATGGGGCTATTCTTGGTATCCCGCAACCGGAGAGGTTCCGATGTAGAAAAGTCCAATTGGGTTAAATCTCTGTTGATAGAGAAAACTACGGCCAAACTATCATTCATCAACCTGGCAATACGAAACTGGTCTTCCTTAATTTCTTCCGGCCCTCTCCATTTCCATTTCCATACGGCGCTGTCTTCCGAGACGGGAGTAGGAGTAGGATTGTCGTAATGGACGAAATCCAGCCACGTGTATTTTAAATCCAAATCGGTCGGTTCCATTTTTACGATAGAATCTCCGGGCAATACCCTGGCGTATCCTATGAATTTGAAGACAAGCGCCGGTTCCGGATCCGGATCATATCGGGGAAGCTGAAGATATTTCCACTCTGTGTCGGGTGACTGCTTACCGGTTACGGGATGCGTTTTCATAAGCAGATTACCATTCTCATCTCTTTTCTGGACAGGAGTATATAATTCGTAATAGTCGCCAAAGTCTACGACATAAGACATTTCTGTGTTAGCTATAAGCTCTGTTGTATCAGCTTTATATGTTTTATTCACAGGATCCCAGTCATAGAATATCCAGTAGCCGTCTTCGCTGGGTGTAGGCGCTTTCGCAGGAGCTCCGTCCCGGGGGATAGCCTTGACATCCGTGTATACCGGCGCCTGAGTCTCGGAATCGTGCCACAAACTGTCCTCTTTTGATATGTAAAAATACTTTCCCTGGGGACCCTGGATTCCCTGAGCTCCCTGGAGTCCATTTACAATATTATACTCCGTATTATCTGTGAATTTAATCTTAAATCCACCGGTTATAGGCGTTACACTCTCAATTATCTTTCCTGACTTGATTTGGTCCTGAATTTTTTTCAGGTCTTCTTCCACCGTAATAAGACGGTCACCCAACTGATCAAGTTCCACTCCATAGCATGTTGTAAAAATATAGGAAAACAACAATCCCAACGGAACGAGATAAAACAGAATACTTTTAATCTTTTTCGCACTCATATTATTTTTATTTTATTATTTAACAAACTGTATTATGATTTATGGAGTCATTGCCTTATGATTTCCGGAGGCTAAGGTAGACCTTTTCCAATGCCTCAGATCATTTTTGAACAGCTTGTTATTGACAGGCAGGAGCCGTTTTTTGTTGACAAACTGTTTACAACGGTTCATATACTGTTAGCCCGCCGGTAGGGTACAAATGGCTTTTTTCTGTGGGATATTTACGGAATCTTCCTCTAATAGCGTGCCTTTCCCGAATCACGCAGAGGAATCGACAGGATGTTTATAACTACCTTTGCGCCGTATTTGAAAACTATTTAAAGTTATGAAACGAAAACATGTTTATCCTCCACAGTCCTTCCGCTTCAAAAGGTTTGCGAGAAAGGGCTACGCTGCATTCTGCAGTATGCGCAAAGTAGTGAATATCGGTGTAGTAGCCGGTTGCGTGCTGACCTCCATGCCCGTCCCGGCCGGCCATGCACAGCAGGCCGTAACGGAAGATGGCCGGCAAAAAATAATGGAACAGGAGCTGGAAGAGGTCACGGTGACAGCCTCGCGGATAGAAATGCCGCTCAGCCAGGCTCCCAAAGCGGTTACGGTGATCGGCAAAGAGCAAATCGAGCGGGCGCCCGTCCGCAGTATTCAGGATTTACTGGTCTATGCCGCAGGTGTAGACGTGGTACAGCGGGGCGGACACGGCGTACAGGCCGACCTCTCCATCCGCGGAGGTACCTTCGACCAGAACGCCATCCTGCTGAACGGAGTAAACCTCTCCAACGCCCATACCGGGCATTACAGTCTTGATATTCCCGTCAACCTGTCCGACATCGAACGTATTGAAATCATCCACGGCCCCTCGGCCTTAGTCTACGGCGCAGGTTCCTTTTCAGGCGGCATCAATATTATCACCAAAAAGAAAGTTTCCGAAAAACTCTATGCACATACCGAGGCAGGGATGCATCGCCTGCGGGGTATGGAAATGCGCAGCACCCTGCAAACAGGTGCGGCCGGCCACAGCCTCTCGGCTGGCCTCAACAGCTCCGACGGCTACATCGCCAACAGCGACTATACGATATATAATGTATTATGGCAAACGCGCCTCAATCTGCCGCGCGAATCCAGGATAGACATCCAGGCCGGATACAACGACAAGCGATACGGGGCGAACACGTTCTATTCCGCCCGCTATCCCAGCCAGTACGAACAGACCTCCACCTATATGGGCTCCGTGAAAGGCGAGATCGGCTCCACCCTGAAGTGCATCCCTATCCTATACTGGAACAGGCATTACGACCGCTTCGATCTGATCCGGGGAACGGAAACCGGACGCAACTTCCACCGGAACGATACCTACGGCGGCAACCTTATCTTCATGTACCGTTCAAAAGCGGGAAACACCAGCCTGGGCGTCGAACTGCGTCGCGAAAACATCGTAAGCAGCAACCTGGGGAAACCCCTTCCGGAGCCCTGGGAAAACTACAAAAAATCCGACGCCCGCACCACCGCAGGCGCCGCCCTGGAACATACTGTTATCCTCGACCACTGGGTGCTTTCGGCCGGCGCACTGCTGAGCTATACCAGCCTGCTGAAAGACAACCGGACGCTCTATCCCTCGGTAAGCGCGGCCTACCGTCCTTCCGATGCGCTGAAACTGTCCGCCTCGTGGAGCAAATCCACCCGTATGCCCACCTTTACCGATTTATATTATACCACCGAAACGCATAACGGAAACACCGGGCTGCGGCCCGAAAAATCGGAATCCTTCGACCTGGGCATCCAGTACAGCGCCACCCGGGTGCAGGCTTATCTGAGAGGATTCCTGCTGCGCGGCCGGGACATGATAGACTGGGTAAAGATAAATCCGCAGGACAGCAAATGGGCTTCGTGGAACCTCACAAAAGTAAACACCGCGGGACTGGAGGCCGGACTCCGTTTCTCTCCGGCAACGTTCATGCCGTTCCTGGGCGCGTCGTCTGCCGTATCGCTCGACTATGCCCGGATGCACCAGTCGTCCGACACGCAGGGGATGATTTCCATGTATGCGCTCAATTATCTGCGGGATAAGTTCACCGCGCAGTTCAGCCACCCGATCATAAAAGGTTTATCCGCCGGCTGGCATTTCCGTGTCCAGAAGCGCATGGGTACATACGAGAAGTTCGAGAATCTGGAGAAAGTGGGCGATGTGCCATACCCTGCCTTCTCCACCCTCGACCTGAAGCTGAACTTCCGGTACCGGGATATCACCTTCAACCTTAGCCTGAACAACCTGTACGATACCTACTATTTCGACAAAGGCAACGTCCCCCAGGCCGGTTTCTGGCTTACGGGTGGAATCAGTTATCTACTTTAAAAGGATACAGGCAGTAATATATAAGGTAGAAGAGCGGGTATGTTTGCCGGCCCGCTCTTCCTGTAAAATCTGCCTTAAATTGCTATATTTGCATGCTGTACAGCCGGACAGCAGTAAACAATAAACAGTAAACAATTAAACAGAAGTTATGACACGGTATCTTGACCCGAAAAACGACCTGGTCTTCAAACGCATCTTCGGCGAACATCCCGATTTGCTGATCAGTTTTCTCAATGCCCTGATCCCGCTCGACAAAGGAATGCAAATAAAGAGCGTGGAATACCTCCCTGCGGAACTGGTGCCCGACACCCCCCTGAAAAAATACTCCATCGTGGACGTGCGGTGCATCGACAATTACGGACGTCAGTTCATCGTCGAAATGCAGATGCACTGGACAGTGGATTTCAACTACCGCATGATATTCAACGCCTCCAAAGCCTACGTAAGGCAACTGGACAGGAGGGACGAATACGGTACGCTTCAAACCGTCTACTGCCTGGGTATTCTGAACGATGTCTTCGACCACAAAACCGAGGAATCCTATCATCACTTCCAAATCATCAACCGCCGGAACAGCGATGAAATCCTCTCCGGGATGGAGTTCGTGCTGGTTGAACTACCCAAGTTCAAACCCGAACGCTGGACGGAACGCAGAATGGCCGCCCTGTGGCTCCGTTTCCTCAAGGAACTGAAAGACCCGGACAGGGAAGTGGTGGAAGAATTGCTGAAAGACGAAACCATCCACCGAGCACTGGATATCTGCGAAGAAGCCGCCTTCACATCCAACGAACTGGCCGCATACGACGCCTATTGGGACATCATCCGAACCGAAAAGACCCTCATCAATGCCAGCCGGAGAGAAGGACATGCAGAGGGACGTTCGGAAGGCCTGGTAGAGGGTCTGGAAAAAGGAGCATGGAAAAAAACCGTGCAGGTAGTTCTAAACAGCCACAAGGCCGGAGTTCCGCCCGAAGCCATCGCAGCCATCGCAGAGTTGAGCCTTGAAGAAGTAAACCGTATCATTCGCGGGGATTCGCTTGCACAGTGAAACCCCCGCCATTTTCCGGACTTTTTTTCTTTATTATTGGGGAAGGATAGGCCGGAGGAAGGCCTGCGAAAGTTCCTGCATGACTTCAGACACAGACTGGCTTTCGCGAAAGAGAGAGGCAACCTGGCCTATCTCCAGTTCGCCCTCCTTCAGGTCGCCTTCAAATATACCTTTCCTGGCACGTCCCTTGCCCAGCAGCTCCCGCAGCGCTTCGGGCGAGGCGCCGCGTGCTTCGGCTGCTTCCACGGCAGCGGCAAAGTCGCTCTTCACTAAACGGACAGGCGACAGTTTCTTCAGCAGCAGGCGGGTGTCGCCTTCGTGCAGACTCAGGCACAGTTGCTTGAAATTTTCGTGGGCAGAACTTTCTTTCGTCAGCGCAAAGCGGGTGCCTATCTGTACCCCGTCGGCGCCCAAAGCCTGCACGGCACGGATAGCTTCTGCCGTACCGATACCGCCGGCCGCCAGCAGGGGGAGCGAGGTAAGCCTCCTCACGGCAGGAATAAGGCAGAGAGTGGTGGTTTCTTCCCGCCCGTTATGCCCGCCGGCCTCGAATCCTTCGGCCACCACGGCATCCACGCCCGCCTCTTCGCACTTGGCGGCAAAGCGCGAGCTGCTCACCACGTGGGCTACCCTGATGCCATGTTCTTTCAGGAATCCCGTCCACGTATTCGGATTTCCTGCCGACGTAAAGACGATGCTCACCTTTTCTTCCACCAGCAGCGGCATCAGAACGTCTATTTCGGGATACATCAAGGGAACATTCACGCCAAAGGGTCTGCCGGTGGCTGCCCGGCATTTGCGGATATGCTCGCGCAGCACGTCGGGATGCATCGACCCGGCGCCCAGCAGTCCCAGTCCTCCGGCATTACTCACCGCCGAGGCCAGTCTCCAGCCACTGCACCAAACCATTCCTCCCTGCACAATGGGATACGTAATCCCGAACAAATCACATACGTTTTTCATCTCCATAAATAAAAATAAGGAAGACAAATATAGAGAAAAGTCTCCTCTCATACGGCTCTTCTTATTCGGTCAAACTGCATAATGAATTACTTTCGTTTCCTGAATGACGGGATTGACCTGCTCTGCAATTTGTTCCAACGTGAGTGGTACCCAATAGTTCCGGTTCCATCCTCTGATTTCCGCCCGGATTTTATGTCTTGCTGCATTACTGATAGCAAGTGAGAAATTCAAAAATACTTCTCTTATGTGGGGACACCCGGAGCACTTGTGGGGACACCCGGAGCACTTGTGGGGACACCCGGAGCAAATGTGGGGACACCCGGAGTACTTGTGGGGACACCCGGAGCACTTGTGGGGACACCCGGAGCACTTGTGGGGACACCC
>JAISMW010000049.1 GCA_031276545.1 Tannerellaceae bacterium | reverse complement strand
TTTAGCACCCGAATTTCTTCTTCGGATAAATTCATTGGAATAGGCATAATGCATTACTGTCAGAGGTTTTGCAAAGATGCTTATTCTTTTTTTAATGCACAAAACTATACCGAGCAAAGTATAACAAACGGAGTAAAAAAGATGGATAGAGGCTGCTTCCCCGCATAGGGAAGCAGCCTCTATCTCTATGTAACATCCATGCACGGTATAATTTTGTACGAAAAGTCCCGCAGGGACATCATCTTCATAACCTTAGGTCACCGACCTAAGGCGGGAGCGACACCGGAAAGCCACCCTATCTTGTCTCCATCAATCTGCATTTGAGGTTGCGTGTTATGCAGTGAACCTCTAAAAATCCCAAAATCAAGGTTTGCGACAGAGGCAAAAAGAGTTTGGGGTTTTTAGAGGTTCACCTTCGTTACTGTACCGGAGCTTCCTATCTTATTGCAGCACCAGCTTGCGCCCTTCCAGCCGCGATTCTTTCTGTACGGCTTTCTGCTGTTGCAGGGCTTCGCTGTCGGGCTGGCCTCCGCCTACGGAGATAAGCATCCTTCCGGGGAGGAGGCTGCGCTGTACCAGGGCATCGACTACCGACATGTTTTCGGGCGTCAGTTCAAACTCTACACGGCGGGATTCGCCGGCCTTCAGTGCAATGCGCCGGAAACCCTGCAGGGCGCGTACCGGCGCTACGGTTTTCATGTCTGGATGCGAGAGGTAGAGCTGTACCACCTCTTCTCCGTCGCGGCTTCCACGGTTGCTCACCGTTACGCTGACGTGCGCATTTTCGCCGATGGTAATTGTTTCGGGCGCCTGCAGGTCGGAGTACGTAAACTCGGTATAACTCAGTCCGTGCCCGAAGGCATAGAGGGGTTTGCCGGTGAAGTAGCGGTAGGTACGGTTTCTCATGCTGTAATCTTCGTAGTCGGGCAAATCCTTGTCGGAGGCATAGAACGTAACGGGCAGGCGTCCGGCCGGGTTGTAGTCGCCGAACAGCACATCGGCCAGCGCCGTTCCGGCGTCCTGTCCGCCGTACCAGGCGTTCAGGATGGCGTTCAGGTTGTCGTTCTCCCAGCGGATAGCCAGGGCGCTGCCGGTCAGCATCACGAAGATGACGGGTTTGCCGGTTTCCTTCAGCGCCTTCAGCGCTTCGGTCTGTACGGCCGGGAGGTTGATGTGAGTACGGTCTCCCTTGTTGAATCCGGGTACGGTGACCGGCATTTCCTCGCCTTCCAGCGAAGGAGAGATACCACCGACAAAGACAATGACGTCGGCCGGTTTCAGTTTTTCCTTCAAGGCCTCGAGGTCGGTTTTGCGCCGATCTACGGTAGCCAGGCTCACGCCGCCTCCCTCGTTTTCCTGATAAAATTCAAAGCGCAGGCGGTATGTACTGCCGGCCTTTACGTCCAGCCGGTAATGTTCCACACGTGCCTCCTGATATCCGAAGCGGTTCATCACATTTTGGTCGTTCACAAAGAGGCGGAATCCGCTGTCGTCGCCTGTTATTTCGAAATACACGGCGCCGTCTTTCTTCGGCGAATAGACCGAAGTCCAGCGGACGCCCAGTTTGCCGGGCTTCAGGCCGGCGGTTTGGCGGTGCTGCACAGTGCCGAAGAAGTCGATTTCCTTTTCGTAGGCCGTCCGCAGGGGCTGTCCTTCGAAGCCTTTGTTATCGAAGAACTCCACCCGGTAGCCGCTCCTGCCGTCTATTTTCAGTTGGCCGGAAATATCCAGGGGAACCGATACCGTATCGTGGGTCAGTCCGGTTGCCTGGTCGTATATAATCCTTGTGTTGCGGCCTGCTTTCTGCCGGATACCTTCCAGAGGCGTTACGATGTAGGAGGGCGAGCCGTTGTAATTGGCAAGCAGGCAGGTGGGGTTGTCGGCATTGGGGCCTACCACGGCGACGGTTTTCAGATTTTTCTTCAGCGGCAGGGTTTGTCCCTCGTTTTTCAGCAGGACGATGGATTTACGCGCCATCTCCAGCGATTGCTGCCGGCTTTCGGGCGAGTTCACCACGGAATAGGGGATACGGCTGTAGGGCACCAGGCTGTCGGGGTCGAACATTCCCAGCTTCATCCGGGCGGTAAAGAGTCTCTTCACCGATACGTCAATTTCCTCTTCCGAAATATCCCCTCTCCCTACGGCTTCCAGCAGCGCCCGGTAGGACGATCCGCACTCCAGGTCGGTGCCGGCCAGGACAGCATCGGCGGCGGCTTCCGGTGCATCTTTAGAAGTCTTGTGCGAGCGGTAGAAATTATTGATGGCGCCGCAGTCCGACACCACGTATCCTCCGAAATTCCACTGTTTCCTCAGGATATCCACCAGCAGTTCGTCGCTACCGCAGCAGGGTTCGCCTTCAAAACGGTTGTATGCGCACATCACGGAATAGACATTCCCCGTTTTGATCAGTTTTTCGAAAGCCGTCAGGTAGGTATCCTGCAGATCGAACAGGGAGGGACGCGAATCGAACGTATGGCGGTTGTATTCCGGGCCGCTGTGTACGGCGTAATGTTTGGCCGTGGCGATGAGCTTGAAGTAGGTATCGTTGCTGCCCTGCAATCCTTTCACAAATTCGAGTCCCATTTCGCCGGTCAGGTACGGATCTTCCCCGTACGTTTCCTGTCCCCTTCCCCAGCGGGGGTCCCGGAAGATATTAATGTTGGGCGTCCAGTAGGTCAGTCCGTAGTACTGAGGTATGGCTTTACTGTTTTGCGCAACGGACAGATGGTATTTTGCCCTTGCCTCGTCGGAGATGATCCGGGCGGTAGCGTGCATGGCTTCCCGGTCGAACGTGGCGGCCAGCCCGATGGCCTGCGGAAACACCGTGGCCAGTCCGGCGCGGGCTACGCCGTGCAGACATTCGTTCCACCAGTCGTAGGCCGGAATATCCAGCCAGTCGATAGCCGGAGCGCTGTTCATCATCTGGCTTACTTTCTCTTCCAGGGTCATTCGCCCTACCAGATCGTTTACCCGCTGTTCGACGGGGAGATTCGGATTTTTGTACGGCACGGATTGTGCCACACTCATGACGGCAAACATACCTGCCAGTAACGGAGTGCATAAAAAGATTCCTGTTTTCATACGATTGAATTAATGTAAAATTGAGTGAATTTGATTTACACAAATGTATTTAATTTTTCCTTGCAGCATGTATATGTGCTGCATATTATCGCTTGCAAGCGGAGCTTTTGGAGGTTCCCACCGGAAAAAACCATATTTTTGCGAACGAAACAATACAAATTTTTATTCTCATGAAAAAAGGATTATCGCTTATTGCAAGTTTTCTGTATGCATCCGCCGTTCTGTTTGCCCAGGCGCAGCCGGCTGCCGATGAAAGAGCTTATCTGGATGCCATGCACCGGTACATCACATCTGCCAAGCTTTTCGGATATGTATGCCAACTGTCCGATACCACCCTGCGCGGACGCCTCGCCGGCTCGGAAGGTATGGCGAAAGCCGTGGAAACGGTGAAAGACTATTATGCCCGGTGGAATCTGTTGCCTGCCGGCCCCAACGGAGGATACATACAGGAGTATCCGCATCCTACGGTAGAAATAGAAGCGGGAAGCGCCATGGAGATACTCTTCCCCCTGCAGGGAGGAAAAGGCCGGGAAACCGTATGGGTGCCTAAATCCTACCCCTGGGCCGACGGATGGTTTGCCGGCAATTATTCCGGCAACGGCGACATCACGGCCGAGGTGGTGTATGCCGGCTTCGGCGTATCGGCCCCCGAACTGGGATACGACGACTATAAGGGGATAGACGTGAAGGGAAAGATTGTCCTTATCGAAGGCGAAACGCCCAACAGAAGCCGCTCCGCCGATTCCATTGCCCTCTGGTACAGGCATACCCTGCATCAAACCAAACTGGCCAACGCCGTGGAACACGGAGCTGCCGGACTGCTCTATTACTGGGTGCCGGGGCCTAACGCCCTGTATCATCCCGGCTTTGTGTACTGCAATATCACCGAACCGGTGGTGGAAGATATTTTCCTCGGCACGGGGAAAACATACAAGGAAACCGTCCGCAGCATATACGAAACCCTCAAGCCGGCTTCTTTCCATACCGGCAAGAAGGCACGTATCAAAATGGTGTCTACCTACAAACCTCATGCTACGGGGAAAAACATCCTGGGCATACTGAAAGGAAGCGACCCCAAACTGGCGGACGAATACGTGGTGATTTCGGCGCATCTGGATCACCTCGGTATGATACCCTATCATATAGCCGGTGCAAACGACAACAACGCCTCCACCGCCGCCCTGCTTGGAGTAGCCGAAGCGCTGTCCGAATGTGCCGTAAAGCCCAAGCGCAGCATCCTATTCCTGAGCCTGGACGGAGAAGAGGCCGGACTGACGGGCAGCACCTTCTACATCGATCACCCGCTTGTACCGAAAGAAAAAGTGAAGGCCATCCTGAATCTCGAACAGATGGGAGCCGGAGAAGCCCTGGCCGCCTCGTATGCCACTTCGTCGCCGCAACTGGAACCTTTCCTACTGGAGGCCAACAACCGCTACGTACACCGCCGGCTCCGCACGCAGAGCAGTCCGTACCTCACCCGCCCGCGCACAGACGGAGCTGTATTTGCCAAAGCCGGATACCCTGTGGCCGACCTGCGTGCCGCCGGCGGCGGATACTATCATCACCCGCTGGACCATCCCGATTCCATCAATCCCGAAATACTCCAATCCGCCACCCAGTGGCTCTATTGGATGACCATCCTGATAGCCAACAGCGAGAATTGAGAATGGAAAATTAAGAATGGAGGATTTATACTGTGTGCGGCATAAATCCTCCATTCTCCGTTGAGGGCAATAGTTGAGAGTTTAAGCTGTGTGCGGCAGCTCTCAAGGGATTGCTATCGGGGAAAGTCTTTGACGAGTTCAAAATGTATCACCTCGTCAATGGGGTGTTCGTAGCGCAGGTCATCATTCAGATAGAGCTTCTTTGATAAGGAGGGAGGTCTTTCCCTCATTCCCCCACGACTCACACTGCAGGATGTCATAATTGTCGGGGCTTTTCCATTCCATCTTTGTCCGTGGTCACAAGCGAAGAGCCATCGTAGTACATCTCTGCATTCAGCCTGTATTCCCCTTTGGATTCGGGGGATAAACCGGGGCGACGAAAACAGTCGTCGATAATAATAAAAATGGCGGGGATGATCCATGGGTCCTCCACCCTCTGTAAGTGAGATAAATAGTCAGTCCTTATTAACTCCTTTTTCAAGCTGCAGCACAGCAAAAATCTTGTGGAAAAAACAGACGAAAAATAATCCGCAAAAACTCTTCTTTGAGTTTTTGCATCATTTTCTTCAGATT
>JAISMW010000076.1 GCA_031276545.1 Tannerellaceae bacterium | reverse complement strand
AGAAAAGACTTTAAAAATGCTTTAATGGCCTTTGATGAACTTATGATGAAAACCTGTGAAATCATAAGACCCGGCAGAACTAATCCCAGAAATCATAAAACAAAGAAAGTTTATTATATGAACAGCTCATGTTACGCAAGTTCATAATATTTGATAGCCTCCCATTCCTTCCAGGCATATTTTAGGGAGCGAAAATAAATTTTGGATTTCCAGGCAAAATGATTCAATTTATGCACGAACTTGAGTTTCTCCAATTTGATATAGGCCAACAACGAGGCAAACAAATGATTCGACTGCGTTATGACGGTTCTTGTAGGCGGTTTTGCCAAAGAAGCGTTTTGTTTGAGTGATTTGTGATATTCTTCCAGACCCCACCGTTTTTTGTAAAGTGTTTGGAAATCGTCGGCGGAAACTGTCAAATTCTTGCTTACCAGGTGCATTTCTCCCGTGGAACCGTCTTTGTTTGTAAAGACAAATTTGCATAAAAGAACTTCTATGGCAAGGTCTTTTATCCAAACTCCTCCACCCTCCCCTATTCCTGTCCTGCGTGGAAAACATCCACAGACGCGGTTAAACAATCTGAATTTGTACTGTCGGACACAACTGTTCAGGGTAATGAAGCGGGCAAAAGCAGCGAAAAAAGCAAAAAAGCGACTGAAAACGATAGCTGACGGTGAATAGCCGTATTTGACAAACGGAGTAAAAAGGATAGAAAGAGGCTGCTTCCCTAACGGGGGGCAGCCTCTCCTGCTTTTTTACCGTTCCCCACCGGCGGGGGTATCCGCAGAGCAAAAGGGGGTACTTTGGAGGCGACAGGAGGTACCCGCACTCTGCGGGTCTACCGGATGCAAAGGCGGGCAGTTGATGCCGGTACCGTATCGGACAAAAATCATCCGCATGGAGACTTTCTGATATATGTTTATCGCGTATATTTGCGCCGTGAAACGGGCAATATCCATAGGGTTACTTTTTGTCTTGTCGGTGGCTTCCGTGCAACCGACGCTAGCTTTTCATTTTTGCGGAGGGCACTTTCATTCTGTCGGCATAGGCAGCGCGGGGAGCAACTGCTGCGGAGGCGCTATGGAGACGGAACCGGCAGGCAAGTTTCCGCCGGACGGAACGACCGCCCTGTCCGAACCGCTTACTTCCTGCTGCTCCGATTATACGGTTGAACTGTCAACCGATACCTGTCAGAGATCGTCCACGCTCTCCGCGGCGCCGGCGCCGTATCCGGAAAATTTACCCTTTGCACCTTTTCTTCCTTATTCTATGGCCGGTAATGCCGAACTGCCGGTTTTATACCTGCAGGCCGGTTTCCCTCCCGGAAGTCAAGCCTTTTCTGCAGCCGATGTTCTTGCCCTGATTTGCATTCTGAGGATTTAGCTCTTTTAGGGAGGCGATCTGTCGCCTTGCATACGTTTGTGAAATTCGTTTTACCAATCACTATTAAAAGAGCTTTTTATGATTAAATACTTTCTTGAAAACAGACTGATTACGCTGTTGCTGCTCGCCCTTATCGTGCTATGGGGACTGTCCGTATCGCCTTTCGAGCATCCGGGAGGGATTTTGCCGCGCGACCCCGTAGCGGTGGATGCTATCCCCGACATCGGCGAGAACCAGCAGATTGTGGCGACCGAATGGATGGGACGCTCGCCCAAAGATATACAGGATCAGGTGACCTATCCGCTCTCGACGGCGCTGCTCGGTATTCCGGGAGTGAAAACCGTCCGCAGCACCTCGATGTTCGGCATGTCGTTTATATACATTATATTTCACGACGATGTGGAGTTCTACTGGAGTCGTTCGCGGGTGCTGGAGAAACTGAACGCACTGCCGCCCGGCACCTTGCCGGAAGGCGTACAGCCCGCCCTCGGACCCGACGCTACGGCGCTGGGGCAGGTGTTCTGGTACACCCTCGAAGGACGCAACCCGCAGACAGGCCAACCGACCGGAGGATGGGATGCCGGCGAACTGCGCAGCATCCAGGATTTCTACGTGAAATATGCCCTCTCGTCGGCCGAAGGCGTAGCCGAAGTGGCTTCGGCCGGAGGTTTCGTCAAAGAATACCAGGTGGAGATAGACCCTGATGCGATGCAGGCCTTCAACGTCTCGGTGATGGATGTAATGGAGGCCGTCAGGAAGTGCAATCTCGACATCGGAGCCGGCACGGTCGAGATCAACCGGGCGGAGTACCTCGTGAGGGGACTGGGATACATCACCGGGGTGGCCGATCTGGAAGAGGCCGTCGTAACCGTGCGCAATGGCGTCCCGGTACGCATCCGCGACGTGGCCTTCGTCACCCTGGGGCCTGCCGAACGGCGGGGAGGGCTGGACAGGGAAGGCGTCGAAGCTGTCGGCGCCGTCGTAGTGGCGCGCTACGGTTCCAACCCGATGGAGGTGATCGAAGGAGTGAAAGACAAAATCGCCGGAATGCAGGCCGGCCTTCCGCAAAAGACGCTGCCCGACGGAACGGTCTCGAAGGTGACCGTGGTGCCTTTCTACGACCGTTCGGGGCTGATACGCGAAACCGTCGGCACCCTCGAAACGGCGCTGACGCACGAAATACTCATCTGCATCATCGTGGTCATCGTCATGGTCTTCAGGCTGAGGGCTTCGGCGGTGATTGCGGGCATCCTGCCGGTGGCCGTCCTCTCCACCTTTATCATCATGCGCTATACGGGGGTCGACGCCAACATTGTAGCCCTTTCGGGAGTCGCCATCGCCATCGGGGTGATGGTGGACATCGGGGTGGTGCTGGTGGAGAACATGGTGAAGCACATCGACGCGAATCCGGAAGCGCGTCGGGGGAAAGAGTTCAGCCTGTTGATCTACCGCAGCGTGAAGGAGGTAGCCGGCGCCCTGTCGGTCGGCATGATTACCACGATCATCAGCTTCCTGCCCGTCTTCACCCTTCAGGCGCAGGAAGGGAAGCTGTTCGCTCCGCTGGCGTACACCAAGACCTTTGCCCTGCTGTCGGCCTTTGCGCTGGGCTTCGTGCTCCTGCCTACGATAGCCTATTACGTCCTGGGGCCTGTCCGGTTCTTCGGGAGAAAGCTGAGGGTTCCCCGCAGGGCAGGACGGTGGATACGCCTGGCGGCGCTGTGCCTGGCCATCCTGCTCCTCACCTCCGAATGGCTGCCGGCAGGGACGGGGGCGGGCTTCTTCACGAATCTGCTCTTTGTGGTCTCCTCCGCCGGGCTTATCCTGGGGGCGCTGTGGCTTATCGTGAGGTATTACGAGCCGGCGCTGCGCTGGTGCCTGGCCAACCGCTGGAAGTTCATGCTGATACCCCTCCTCACGCTGATTGCCGGGGGGATCATCTGGCGCAATATGGGCGAGGAGTTCATGCCGAATCTGGACGAAGGTTCCTTTCTGCTGATGCCCACCAGTATGCCGCATACGGGTATCGAGCAGAACCTCCGTCTGATTGAAGCCCTCGACAAGCGCATCACCGCCATCCCCGAAGTGGAAGTTACCGTAGGCAAATGGGGACGCGTCAATTCGGCGCTCGACCCGGCTCCGGTGCAGATGTTCGAGAATACCGTCAACTATCGCCCCGAATACATCCTCGACGCCGACGGACGCCGACGACGCTTCAAAGTAAATGCCGGGGGGGAATTCCTGCTGACCGACGGCTCCTCCTACAATCCGTCCGACGGATTCCGCCTCATCCCCGCCGACAGCCTCGTGCCCGACCGCCGGGGCGATTACTTCCGGCAGTGGCGACCCCACATCCGGCGTACCGACGATATATGGCAGGAAATCATCAACGTCTCCCACCTGCCGGGACTTACCTCCTCGCCCAGGCTACAGCCGATAGCGGCGCGACTGGTGATGCTCTCCACCGGGATGCGCGCCGCCATGGGGCTGAAGGTGTCGGGACCCGACCTGGAAAGCATCGAGCAGGGAGGACAGGCGCTCGAAGCGGCGCTCCGGGAGGTACCCTCCATCCTCCCCTCCACCGTGTTTTACGACCGGGCAGTGGGCGCTCCCTACATCGAGATTCGCCTCAACCGGCCGAACATGGCAAGGCACGGCATCCGCGTGGAAGACCTCCAGGAAGTGATCGGAGCAGCCGTAGGCGGCATGACGCTGACCACCACCGTGGAAGGCCGCGAACGCTTCCCCGTGCGCCTCCGCTATCCCCGCGAACTGAGGGGCGACCCCGACGAACTGCGCCGTATCCTCGTCCCCACCGCGGCGGGAGTCCGGATACCCCTCGGAGACGTGGCCGACGTCGAATACGCCAAAGGAGCGCAGATGATTCAGAGCGAGAATACGTTCCTGACCGGTTACGTCATTTTCGACAAGACGGAAGGAACGGCCGAAGTCGACGCCGTCCGAGAAGCCGACCGCCTGCTCCGGGAACAGATCCGTTCGGGCAGGCTACAACTGCCCCCCGGCGTATCCTATGCCTTTGCCGGCAACTACGAGCAGCAGCAGCGCGCCTCGGAGCGTCTGCTGATTGTCGTACCGCTCTGCCTGCTGGCCATCCTGCTCACGCTCTACCTCAAGTTTCGCACGCTGACGGCTTCGCTGATTCATTTTTCGGGCGTGTTCGTGGCCTTTGCCGGAGGCTTCATCCTGCTGTGGCTCTACGGCGAGCCCTGGTTTATGAACTTCAGCATCGGGGGAGAGAATCTGCGCGACATCTTCCGGATGCATACCGTGAACCTCAGCATAGCCGTATGGGTGGGCTTCATCGCCCTCTTCGGCATCGCCACCGACGACGGCGTACTGATGGGTACCTACATCCATACGGCCTTCCAGGAAAAGAACCCCCGCAGCAGAGACGAAATACGCGAGACCGTCGTCCAAGCCGGTTTGCGGCGCGTCCGTCCGGCTGTAATGACCACGGCAACCACCCTGATTGCCCTCCTGCCCGTCCTGACCTCCTCCGGAAAGGGCGCCGATATAATGATTCCGATGGCCATCCCCACATTCGGCGGTATGCTGATACAGTCGATGACCATGTTCGTAGTCCCTGTCCTGCAATGCTGGTGGAGGGAACATGTTAAACACTGAAATATTCAGAACAATGAAACCCCATACCGTACGATACCTGCGGATGCTGCTGCCCGCAGGGCTGCTCGCCGCCTTTTCCCTTCAGGCGCAGGACGACTCGCTGAGGCATTACCTCTCGGTGGCCGCCGCGCACAACCCCTCGGTGCAGGCCGCCCGCCTGCTCGGAGAAGCTGCCCGCCTGAAGCTGCCGCAGGCCGGAGCCTACGCCGACCCGACCTTCGAAGCGGGCGTCTTCCCCAGCCCCATGGAGCTGGCCGGAGGCCGTCAGCTCGCCCAGTTCCAGGTGATGCAGATGTTCCCCTGGTTCGGCTCCCGCAAGGCAGCCCGCGCCGAAGCCCGGCACATGGCAAACATGGCCTTCGAGGAATTCCGCGAAGTGCGCGACAACGTCCTGCTCGAAGTCCATTCCCGGTGGTACGCCCTCTGCGCCCTCCGGCAGCAGCTCGTACACAGCGAAGCCAGCCTGCAGTGGATAGAGCAGTTGGAGCAGTTGGCGCTCCGCCGCTTCGCCTCCCCTTCCGGCAGCACGGGAAGCCCCCCCACTCCTTCCGGAGGAACTGCCCCGCCGTCCGCGCCGGCTCCCGCATCCGGAGGCATGAACATGGGAGGAAATACAACGACCATGCCGCCCTCCCCCACCACCATGACTTCGACAGACGGCGGAATGCAGGGAATGCAGGGAATGCAGGGCGCCCCGGCACAGGGGATGCAGGAAGTCCTCGCCATCCGGCTCGAAAAGATGGAGGCGGAAAACCGGATTGAAAACCTCCGGGCCGAAATCGCCGCCGCCAAAGCAGGCTTCAACGCCCTGCTGAACCGTCCGCCGGACAGCCCCGTCGCCCTGCCCGACACGCTGCTCCCCCTCCCCTTCCTCGCGGACACGGAAAGCCTCCTGCGCGACCTCGAAAGAAACCCCATGCCCGCTATGTGGCACGAAGAAGCGCTGGCCTACGGAGCAAAGGCCGAAATGGACCGGAAGATGGGATACCCCATGTGGGGCGTCGGACTCCAGTACATGCCGATGGCGCCCCTTCCCGCCCCGGCAGCCGGAAGCATGGGAGCGGGAAGCGACATGGCCGCCATGAACGGAAAGGACATGCTGATGCCCATGCTCTCGGTCAGCATCCCCCTCTACCGCCACAAATACCGGGCAGCCCGGAAAGAAAGCCTCCTGAGGCAGCAGGCCGGCCAAGCAAAGCAGGCCGGAGCCATCGCCCGCCTGGAAGCCGAACTCCGCCAAGCCCTCTATCTGCTGGAAGAAGCCCGGCGGAAGACAGACCTCTGCCGTCGGCAGACCGCCCTGACGCATCAGGCCGGCAGCCTGGCCACCCAGGAATTTGTGTCGGGACGCGCCGGCCTCGACGGTGTGATACAGATACAGCGCCGCCTGCTCGACTACCGCCTCAGGGAAGCCGAAGCCCTCGCCGCCTACAACACCGCAGTGGCCACGGTTTGGAAAATAACAGCAAACCTCATCAACGAATAAAAACATTCCTTATGAAAACATTTCAGCACCTACGCAAAGCCTTTCTTTTCATATCCGCAGGCCTCGTCCTGGGAATCCTCGCCGGATGGTGGCTCTTCCGCCGCCCCTCCGAAGCCTCCGAAACCTCCGCCGAAGCGCCCCGAACGGAACAGGAAGCACAGCAATGGACCTGCTCCATGCACCCCCAAATCAGACAGGACAAACCCGGCGTCTGCCCCATCTGCGCCATGGAACTCGTCCCCGTACAGACAGCCGACGCCCTGCACGGAACAGCCGCCGACGGAAGCATCACGCTCTCCGAAGAAGCCGCAGCCCTGGCCGACGTCCGTACCGAAAAGGCCGTCCGCCGCCTGCCCGTAAAGGAACTGCGCCTCTACGGAACCGTACAGCCCGACGAACGCCTCGTCCGATCCCTCACGGCACATGCCGCCGGAAGAATCGAGGAACTCCACGTCCGCTTCACCGGCGAAACCATCCGCCGGGGGCAGACCGTCGCCACCCTCTATTCTCCCGAACTGCTCAACGCCCAGCAGGAACTCCTCGAAGCGGCAAAGATGCAGGCCGGACAGCCGGAAATCCTCCTCGAAGCGGCACGCCAAAAACTCCGCCTCCTGAAGCTCGCCGACAGCCAGATCCAAGCCATCGAACAGTCGGGACAAACCTCCCCCCTGATAGACGTCGTCGCCGGAATGGAGGGAACCGTCACAGCCCGCAAGGTGTCGCAGGGAGACTACGTCAACCAAGGCAGCGTCCTCTTCGAACTGACCGACCTCGGCGCCGTATGGATCCTGTTCGACGCCTACGAAGCCGACCTGCCGTATCTGAAACCCGGCGACGCCGTCACCTTCACCCTCCCCGCCCTGCCGGGCAACGCCCGACGGGGAAGGATCGCCTTCATCGACCCCTCGATCGACCCCATCACCCGAACGGCTAAGGTCCGGGTGGAAACGCCCAACCCCGGACTGCAACTGAAGCCCGGCATGTACGCCCGCGCCCTGGTGGAAGCCCCGCTCGGCAGACAGGACGGTAGCCTGACCATCCCCAAAACGGCCGTACTCTGGACCGGCAAACGCTCCATCGTCTACGTGAAGCAGCCCGGAGCCGGCACTCCCGTCTTCACCCTGCGGGAAGTCGAATTGGGAACCTCGCTGGGCGACGCCTTCGTCATCCTGTCGGGACTCGAAGAAGGAGAAGAAGTCGTCTCCTCCGGCGCCTTCGCCATAGACGCCGGCGCCCAACTGGAAGGCAAACCCAGTATGATGAACCGCGACGACACCGAAGCAGCACACGCCACCCTCGCCGTGCAGGGACTCTGCGAAATGTGCCGGGAACGCATTGAGCAGACCGCCCTCAAGCTCCGCGGCGTCACCTCCGCCTCCTGGGATATAGAAACGAAGCAACTGCACCTCCGCTACGACCCCCGTCAGACCTCCCCCGACGCCGCAGCACAAGCCATCGCCCATGCCGGACACGACACCGGCATACACCGCGCCCCCGACGCCGCCTACAACGCCCTGCCCGACTGCTGCCGATACCGGGAGAAGACCGGACAACAGTGAACAGTGAATAGTGAACAACGAACAGTGAACAGTACAAGAGAACAGCAGACTATCCCCGGTCTGCCGTAGGCGTACAGGGGATAGTCTGAAAAGTCAGGCTCAGTGCATTACAGAAGGTTATAGCTGTTTCTTAAGTAAACGACATGGATATACGAATATTAATGTTGTTTCGGTGAGCCAAGAACTGTGTACGGTCATCAAAGAAAAAGCGCTTACAGAATCATCTGTAAGCGCTTCGTTTTCAATCGGTGGTCCCACTTGGGCTTGAACCAAGGACTCCCTGATTATGAGTCAGCACACAATCCTTTTTATATGTTTTCCTTGATTTTCTTTTGACATTTAATTTCCTAAATATCAGTGTAAAATAAAATTTTAACGTATTGTGCTATTGTATTTATTTGGATATAATCGCTATCTTTGTGTGCAAATTGTGTGCAAATCTTTATTTACACACAGAGAACAATAAAGCTATGTATAATTATTCGAATAATGGTGTGACAGTGGCTTCTATCATTGATGATAGGAGAGCAACCAATGAAAATTTGTATCCGGTTAAGATACGGGTAACGTATAGGCGTGTGCGCAAATACTACTCAACAGGTAAGACTTTGTCTATGGAGGATTGGACAAAATTACCCGAGACAAAGAGTAAATCATTGATTTTAATCCGAATGGACATTCAAAACTCTTTTGAGAAGATAAAAGAGACTGTTCAGGAGTTGGAATATGAAGAAGGCTTTTCTTTTGACGCACTCAATGCCCGCTTATGTAAAACGGTATCCGATACTGTAAACATAGCCTTCAGAACAAAAATACAAACGTTATTGGACAATGCCCAGGTCGGCAGTCATCTATACTACAAGGACGCATTGAGAAGTATTGAAAATTTTGCAGGGAATCGGATATTATTTGAAAGTATCACCGTAGATTGGTTGCGTAAATATGAGAAATATCTGCTTAATAACGGTAGGAGCTATACAACGATTGGCATGTATTGCCGGGCTATTCGCTGTATTATGAACGAAGGGAAAAAAGCAGGTGTCCTCAAAGAGAACCAATATCCATTCGGAAACGGAAAGTATGAGATCCCAACTGGACAGGGCAGAAAATTAGCGCTGACGATACAACAGGTTAAGTCAATAGTAACTTACACAGACGGACGAGAAGCGACAGAAAGGTATCGAGACTTGTGGTTTTTCTCGTATCTCTGCAACGGCATTAATTTTGCCGATATGCTGACACTCAAATATTCCAATATCCATAATGGGGAAATTTGTTTCCTTAGAGCGAAAACATCCCGTACAGCTAAGTTGAAAAAAGAAGTTTGCGCAATTCTTACCCCGGAAATGCAGACTATCATCGACAGGTGGGGAAATAATGACCGAAAACCGGATTCATACATCTTCGGATATCTATCCGGCAATGAAGCACCCATTGAAAAGAAAGATAAGATAAAGTCAATCGTGAAATTGTGCAACAAGCGATTGAAGAAGATAGGGATTGCTTTAGGTCTTGACGGTATTAGTACCTATACTGCCCGCCATAGTTATGCAACCGTACTTAAACGTTCGGGAGCGAACATTTCTTATATTTCCGAAAGTCTGGGACATAATGACTTGAAAACTACTGAAAATTATCTTGCATCGTTTGAACGAGAAGAACGCGAAAAGAACGCCAGACTGTTAACAAATTTCGGAAATTGATCAGAATTTTATACTTTTGTTCCATATTTCATTTTTATGACAACTGAAGTAGAAAAGCAAAACATTGAGTACAAAAGGATTTGGAAAGATGAGTATTTGAAATGGGTATGCGGCTTTGCCAATGCGCAGGGTGGCAAAATATACATTGGAGTAACTGATGACAAGGAAGTTATCGGAATTAATGACCCTAAGAAACTGTCGGAAGATATACCAAACAAGATTCAAGACACGCTTGGCATCATCGCGGACTGCAATATTCTTTTCGATTCGACAACAGGTAAGCCGTATCTTGAAATAATTGTTGAATCGTATCCCTATCCAATAAATTACAAAGGGGAATATCACTATCGGTGCGGAAGTACGAAACAGGAATTGAGAGGTGCTGCGCTCAACAAGTTTCTTTTGGAACGTACCGGCAGGAAATGGGATGGCGTTCCTGTGCCTAATGTTACAGTTAAAGATCTGTCTCTAATTGCATTGCAACGATTTCGCCGCGAAGCAGCCAAAAGCGGGCGTGTTGATGCCGAAGTATTGAAGGATACAACCGAAGTATTGCTTAACAATTTGCATCTTTACGACGATAATACAGGCTATATGAAACGCGCTGCGATATTGCTTTTTCACCCCGACCCCGAAAAATATTACACTGGCGCATACATAAAAATCGGTTTCTTTTTGAAAAATGACGCTGACCTTGCTTTTCAGGACGAAGTTCACGGCTCGTTGATGGAACAAATAGATAAGGCGTCAGACCTGTTAAAAACCAAATATATAACTTATGCGATTAGTTACGAAGGTGTTTCAAGGCGGGAAAAACCGACTTTCCCCGAAGTTGCTATGCGCGAGAGCCTTTTAAATGCAGTGGCTCATAAAGATTACTCAACAGGAGTACCGATTCAGATAAGCGTTTATCCCGACCGTATTGTTTATTGGAACCCCGGTACAATGCCTGAACAGGTGCCGTTAAATAAGCTTTTTCAAAAACATTCATCCTTTCCGTTCAATCCCGATATTGCCAACGCACTTTTTCGTTGTGGCGATATTGAGGCATGGGGACGCGGATACAGTAAAATTTTAGAGTCCATCTATGAACACAAATTGCTGCCGCCACAAGTTGATTTTATGGCAGGATTGATGTTGACTTACTATGCAAATATGAGGACGCAACTGCTTAAAGAACACGTAGATGAAAGGCTAATTAAGATTATTGAGTATGTCAGAGATAATGAAAAAATAACCAATTCTGATACACAGAAACTTCTAAATGTTAGCAAGCCAACAGCAACACGACTGTTGAAACAGTCTGAAATTTGGTTAGAGCAGCAAGGTAAAGTTGGAATGGGAACAAACTATATTTTTAAATGGAGACCATTTTTGATTGGCTCATAATTGGCTCATAATATATGATAACAAAAACGCCTAAAGATGTTAAATTGTTGTCCATTAGAATGTTGATTGTTTTTTAATTGACTCGTAATTGGCTCATAATAATTCAAAATCACAATATGCCCCGACGGAAGCTCTACAAAATATCAGCTAAAGACACTACCATTTACGATGTAATCGTGTCCGAACTGCAGAAGAATCCCGAATTGGCAGCCGATTATGACATGAATACCATCGAAATATCGGTGAAAAAGAAAGTCGTTCCTCGTATTCAGGATATTGATAAAGCCATAGGTAGCCTGAAACACTACATGATGGTCAATAAAGAATTTATTCAGGTTTTCAATGGAGAGGCAATGGTATCTAAAAAAGACATCGCCAGTATGCTGAAAATTTCACGCCCTACCCTTAACAAATGGATTAAAGACGGTTTCATTACTCCCGTCAAATCAAAGACTATCAGCAGTCTGGATATCTTTCCTCCTGATATAATTCTGGAACAACTTCTAAACCAAAAGAACCGGAAGTAAAATTTATTTTTCAGCTTTACGCCGGATATATCTGTCCACGAAGTGTCCGGATATGTCATCGGCGTGTAAATGAAAACCCGCATTTTTCGTCTTTCCAGTATGTAGCTGTTTCACCTCTTGTCCTCGTTTGTCCTACCTGTGTAAATCTATTTACCAGTTTGATTATCAGTTATATCTGATTTTAATTTGCACTCAAATTTAATCGCACCATTAAAATTTGAGTTTATGAACAACATTATTATTACCACGCCCGAAGAATTACGGGCTATCGTCAGCGAAGCGGCATCCGGCGCTTTACCGAAAATCGCATCCGGTCAATCTCAGGTTGATACCATCACATTGACAGATGCTCTGGAGTTATTGAGGGAACATGGTTACCCAACTTCCAAAGCAAAGATTTACAAACTCACATCTGCCGGGGAAATTCCCTATAAGCGATATGGGAACAAACTGGTTTTCTCACGGAAAGAGCTACTGCAATGGGCGGAAAGCCAGACCATGCCCAAAAGTGATTTGAGTAACATCAGTCTGACCCTCGCCCGTAGCGCAAGACGTAAAAAGCATTCCCAATGAAAGAAGAAAAATACATCCGCATCGGTACGTCTTTATACAAGGTCGTGCAACGCCCGCTCATCAGCGGAGACTGTGTTGAAGAAAAAATCCTCTGGAGTTACGAAACCCTCCGGCAGGATTACGGAAAGAACAATTTGCCTGAGATTGAAAAGTACGACGGCTTTTGTATTATTCCCGACCATGTTCATTATAAGCAGGTTCATGGTACCTATCTGAATCAGTACGAGCCGGTTTCTCACATCCCCCGGCAAGGAGATTTCTCTCACATTCGTTCCTTTTTGGGACACATCTTTGGCGAACAAATCGAATTGGGTCTGGATTACCTGCAAATTCTCTATACCCGCCCTACCCAAATGTTGCCTATCCTGCTGCTGGTGTCCAACGAACGGAATACCGGAAAGACGACTTTTCTTCGTTTCCTGAAAATGATTTTTGGTAAGAACGCTACGTTCAATACAAATGAAGATTTCCGCAGTCAGTTCAATGTGGATTGGGCGCACCGCCTGCTGGTGCTGGTCGATGAACTGCTGCTAAACAAAATGGAAGATACCGAGAAAATCAAAAACCTTTCGACTGCGGGTGATTACAAGATTGAAGCCAAAGGCAAAGACCGGCGGGAGATTGAATTCTTCGCAAAATTCGTACTTTGCTCCAACAATGAACGCAATCCGATTATTATTCCAAAAGAAGAAGTCCGGTTTTGGGTTCGTAAAATCAATCCGGTTGAAAAAGACAATATCAACTTGCGTAAACAGATGTCAGCCGAGATTCCGCATTTCCTGTATTTTCTCCTGAATCGAAAACTTTCTACACAAAATACTTCCCGTATGTGGTTCAGTCCTGCAGTGCTTGAAACGCCTGCTTTGCAGAAAATCAAGAAATACAACACCAACAAAATCGAAATGGAAATGGCTGCCTATTGCAGCGATGTAATGGAGCGGCAAGGAAAAGATTCGATGCTGTGTTGTCCTGCCGATTTTTTGGAAGTAATCCGTAATGCAGGATTGAAAACCGACATTACCCAAGTCCGCAGTATCTTGAAAGACAGTTGGGGTTTGCGGACGGAAAAGAATAGCGATTACACCTTTTATCACATCGGAACCGAGGGTGAATTGTTCCCGATGAAAAGAAAAGGACGCTACTTTGAAATCAATCGGCGCAATATTGACGAAATTCTGTTGTAATGTTGTACATAGTATTTAATATTATGATATTCAATAGATTTAGTCATACAACAACTACACAACAAAAGCACAACAAATTTTATTTTGTTGCAGCAACCGGCAACGGATGCACGTTTTGTTGTGGATTTGTTGCAGTTGTAACTGTCTGTTTCAAAATGAATTATATCTAATTCGCAACAAAACAACAAAAGATCAGAGATTATGGCACTCACAGAGATAAAACAAATCAGTATCCGTCAATACCTTCAAAATAGAGGTATAGTTCCGGCAAAAGATTCCGGCTATTACGGTATGTATCATTGCCCGTACAGGGAAGACCGGAACGCAAGTTTCAAAGTGGATTACCGGAAAAATATATGGTATGACTTCGGGACAAACGAGGGCGGTTCTATCATTGATCTGGTAATGAAAATGGAAAACTGTCTGTTCCATGAGGCAGTCAACAAACTGGAAGTACAGCTAAACAGTCAGCCATCTCAACAACTAAGTGCTGCAATGGACAAACGTAATGATAACAACTCTTTTTCTTTTCATGGGGATAATCCTTCTATCATGATTCAAAACATTATTCAAATTACACACCCTAAACTAACGGCCTGGGTTCGGGAAAGGAAAATAGATTGGAACCTGGCAAACCTGTATTGCCGGGAAATCCATTACCGGAACAGGGATAAGGATTATTTCTCTATTGGGTTCAGGAATGATAAAGGCGGATATGAGTTAAGCAGTCCACCCAATTTTAAAGGTTGCATTTCGCCGAAAGATATTACAAGTATTCGGAGTAAGGGGAACGTTTGTTTAGTCTTTGAAGGATTTTGGGATTTCCTTTCGTACCTGACCATACAGAAAATCGAAAAGAACAAGCATGATGTAGTGGTTCTCAATTCGGTCGCCAATGTTCAGAAGGCGATGTGTTTTCTGAAAGAGCATGGAGAGGTTTACACTTATCTGGACAACGATGAAGCCGGACGGACAGCAACGGAGTTAATCCGGTCTGCCAACTCGACAGTGTATAATCGTTCAACAAAGTATGCAGACTTTAAAGACTTGAATGATTTCCTGTGTCAAAAGCCGATGGTAAAACCGGAGGTAAAGAAGAAAAGATTGGGGATAAGAAAATGAATAGTAACAACCGGATGCCACAACAGGCTGTGCCTGATTTTTCAACGGAGCAAGTTTGTGTTTCGGTCAGACCGAAACCTTGCTCTGCGAGGCCAAACATCCCGCCGGTCTATATTTTACATGTATGAAAACGATAAAGAATCAGAATAAAAACGGTCGTCCGAGAAAGGACGAAGCCGACAGGAAGAAGTATAAACTGACTGTCAAAATGGAGACGAAAGAGTATTTTTCGTTCAAGGCAAAAGTCCGTTTGGCGGGGCTTACCCAAAGCGAATATATTCGCCGTTGCATTACAAAAAGCGAAGTTAAACAGCGTTTGACTTCCGAACATCTGGGCTATATCCGGCAGCTTGCTGGTATGGCAAACAACATCAACCAGATTGCCCGCAAGGCCAATGCAGCAGGATATATGGAAGTCCATTCGAAATGGATGCAGCAAATTGCAAGTTTGGATAACCTAATAAAACGCATCGAAGAATGATGGCAAAGATTGTGCAGGGACGGGGATTCAGAGGCGTAATCAACTACGTTCTGGATAAGGAGAACGCTAGGTTGCTTTATGCAAACGGAGTACGGTTAAAAGATAAAGACTCCATTATCCATAGCTTCATCACCCAGAGTAGAGTAAGCCCGGACATAACAAAGCCGGTAGCCCATATCTCTCTGGACTTTTCGGTTCAGGATAAGGAACGGTTGACGGACAAAGTTATGGTTTGTCTCGCGTTAGAGTATTTGGATAAAATGGGTTATAAAAATACGCAGTTTATTATAGCCCGTCATCACGATACCGACCATCCGCACATTCATATAGTCATTAACCGGATTGACAACGACGGCAAACGTATTTCCGACAAAAACGAAAGGTTCAGGAGTACAAAAGTTTGTATGGAGCTGACAAAGAAATACGGGCTGTATATTGCCAAAGGTAAAGAGAATGTGAAACGGCATAGGCTGAAAGAGCCGGACAAGACGAAATATGAGATTTACGATGCCATTAAAGCTACTTTGCCCAAATGCAGGAATTGGTTAGAACTGACGACAGAACTGAAGCGTCAGGGTATCACAACCGATTTTCGAAAAAACGGGAGTACGGATAAAATTCAGGGCATCCGTTTCGGAAAAGGAGATTATTCTTTCAATGGCTCACAGATAGACCGTTCATGCAGTTACAGCAAGATTGATTTTCAACTGAAACAAAACAGCCGGGAACAGGAAATAAGCCTTCAACATTCTAAACAGGATTACTCACACAATCAACCGTCTGTTTTAGAAAATGCCAGTTCGGTTTTAGGCGGGTTGTTCGACTTTCAACCGTCGAAAACGGATTATGATCCGGATGAAGCGGAGTTCCAACGCCAACAGATACTCAAGAAGAAGAAAAAGAAAAGAGGTTTTCATTTATAAACAATTAAAATTCAAAATAATATGAGTACAAATAAGATAGACGTTTCGACAGTTTGTGAAATGTTCGAGAAACTAAGCGAGAAACTGGATAAACAGACGACAGATAAGTCTGTAGAGCCGGTACAGGCTGATTTGGCTGCCATAAATGCTATGACGGGGCG
>JAISMW010000074.1 GCA_031276545.1 Tannerellaceae bacterium | reverse complement strand
CTTCCCGCTAAGCGGGACATTCGAAACGCAGACCGTCGTAAAAAAGGCCAAATATAGGGCACGCTTTCTTAAAAAGGTACTGATACAGTATCTGTGATTCGGAACAGCAGAGGCTGCCTTCCCTTCGCGGGGGCAGCCTCTGCTGTTCTTTCGGCAGGCAGCGCCGCCGAAAGGCGTTTCTTTTCGTATCCCCGCAGGCAATTCTCAATGACTTTGTTGCAACGGCAGTCAAGACAGGATTATTTATCATTGCCGTTGTATATTTCGTTCAGACTTCTCCGGTGATAGCCGGTTTGTTTCTTCCACTCTTTCGAGCCGTACCGGTTGATGTATTCCACCGTCAGGTTACGCTGTTTGAAATAATCCGGAAGGAAGCATCTCCTGTGTATTGGGGTCTGTGCAAATATGCAGATTGCGCCATGTCCGGTGTTTCGACCGGCCATGTTTGCAAACTTTCCATTCCCCTTCTCCATAAACCTTCAATCCCGTCGAATCTGTCCCTACAGCTAAGTGCTCGCCTGATTCCGGCCGTTTTCCTGTTTCTACGGGCAGGCTCTTTTGACGGTAGCGCAGCGTCGTATAATCCGGTACGGCAAAATGACTTTTGCCTGTCAGCATAAACAGACTGCGCACAAAACCCGTACTTTGATGCAGGCTCAATCTATAGTTGATCCTCAGCAATAAAAAGCATTAAGTCCCTAATAACGAATAGCGAATAGTGAGCAGTGAATACTAACCATTAGTTATTCACTATGTCACTATTAGTTATTCACTGTTCCCTATTCCCTAACTATTTTGGCAATACGAAAACTTTAGTACTTTTGTTAACTCTAAATTTTAATAATTAATGTTATGACAGACACAAAGCAATATGTGAAAGCGGCGGGTGATAAAATGGACGGCGCCATCGCACACTTGGATGAACAGTTGGCGCATATACGCGCAGGTAAGGCGAATCCGAAGATATTGGATGGTATAAAAGTTCTCTATTACGGGAACTTGACGCCGCTCTCCGGCGTGGCTACGGTTACGGCGCCGGATGCGAAAACGATCCTTGTCACTCCCTGGGAGAAGACGCTGATTAAGGAGATCGAAAAAGCGATTATGAATTCTGAAGTGGGGATTACGCCGGAGAACAACGGGGAAGTGATTCGCCTGGGTATCCCTCCGCTGACGGAGGAACGCCGTCGCGCGCTGGCTAAACAGTCCAAGCACGAGGCGGAAAATGCAAAAATAAGTGTGCGCAATGCACGCCGGGATGCTATCGAACTGCTGAAGAAAAGCGTGAAGGAAGGCGTGCCCGAAGATGTGGAAAAGGATGCCGAGGCGGAGGTGCAAAAGATTCACGACCGGTTCATCAAAAAGATCGATGAATTGTACGCCGCCAAGGAGAAAGAAATCATGACGGTGTGAAAGGACTGGTCGTAAAGAACACCGGGAGCTGGTACACCGTCCGGACGGACGCCGGGGCGGTGGTGGAATGTAAAATCAAAGGAAACTTCCGCCTGCGGGATATCCGGAGCACAAACCCCATAGCGGTGGGCGACCGGGTGGAAATCGAACCGAATCAGGAGGGTACGGCTTTTATCACCGAAATAGAAGAGAGAAAGAATTATATGATTCGGCGGGCTTCCAATCTGTCGAAGCAGTCGCACATCATTGCGGCGAATATAGACTGGGCTATGCTGATTGTAACCGTCAACTACCCGATTACCACGACCGTCTTCATAGACCGTTTCCTGGCTGCGGCCGAGGCTTACAGTATTCCCGTAAAACTGGTATTTAACAAGATAGACCGTTTCAGGGACGCGGAGAAGGAGGCAATGGAAAAGCTGATAGATCTCTACACCGGGATCGGATACCCCTGCTCCCGGCTCAGCGCCCGGAACGGCGACGGAATGGAGGAACTGAAGGCCGGCCTTAAGGACAACATCACGCTGCTGTCCGGACATTCGGGCGCCGGCAAATCTACGATTATCAACAAACTGGTGCCCGACGCCGGTTTGAGAACGGGGAATATCTCCGAATACCACAATAAGGGGACGCATACGACGACCTTCTCGGAGATGATTCCCCTTCCGGAGGGCGGCTACCTGATAGACACTCCGGGCATCAAGGGGTTCGGCACGTTCGAAATGGAGGATGCGGAGATTTCGCATTACTTCCGCGAGATATTTGCCTGCTCGTCGGGCTGCCGGTTTGGGAACTGCACGCACCGCCACGAGCCGGGATGCGCGGTGCTGGAGGCCGTAAGGACGGAAACCGTCAGCCTATCGCGCTACAAAAGCTACATCAGTATTCTGAAAGACCGGGAGGAAAGCAAATACCGCGAAGAGTACTGACCGCCGGCCTCAGACAGCCGGCAGGCTCATGCCGGTAATCTTGCGGTAGAGGTCGAGGGCATACACATCCGTCATGCCCGATATATAATCCAGCACACACTGAATTTTCCCGTACGTACCGGACGTATGGATGCCGTACTGCTCCGGGATGCGCTGCAGCAGCAGACGGCTGTAGGAATGTGCGGGATTCATCACCGCTTCGGTGAGGCGGTCGATGAGGTGACTGAAGATATGGTAGCCGGCCAGTTCGATGTCGAGTACCTCCTTGGCACAGTAGATTTTCCGGTAGGCCGCTTCGGAACAGTCGGCGTAGGCTTTCCGGAGCGGCTCGCATATACATTGGATGAGCGAACCTTCGAACGAGCCTTCGAGGATGCGTTCTTCCTGTTCCAGAAACACCCGCGAACATTCGTCCACCAGCCGTCCGATGATGCTCGAACGGAGGTAGGCGATCTGTTCGTTCGTATCGTCCACCATCTTCATGATGTGGAGGATATGCTCCCGCCGTTCGCCTTCAAAAAATCCGAGGAGGAGCGTCCGGGTTTCTTCGCCGCTCAGGATACGCAGTTTGCAGGCGTCTTCGATATCCATAATCTGGTAGCAGATATCGTCGGCGGCTTCCACCAGATAGACCAGAGGATAGCGGGCAAAACGTCCGCCGGCGGATTCGATGCCCAGCTCGGCGGCAATTTTCCGGTAGGTCTCCTCCTCCGTCTGGAAAAACCCGAACTTCCGGTTTGCCGACAGCGTGGACGGATGGGGATATTTCACGATGGAGGCCAGGGTGCAGTAGGTGAGTGCAAAACCGCCCTTCCGGCGTCCCACGAACTGATGCGTGAGCAGGCGCAGCGTGTTGGCATTTCCCTCGAAGCAGACAAAATCCTCCCAGCGTCCGCCTTCTTCGCATACCTTCTCCCGGAGGGCTTTGCCGTTGCCTTCCGAAAAATAGGCCGAGATAGCCCTTTCGCCCGAATGTCCGAACGGCGGATTTCCCATATCGTGCGCCAGGCAGGCGGCCGACACAATGGAGCCGATGTCGGCCAGGTGGATGCTTTGTCCGGCATGTTTGTCCATCAATCCTTTGGAGACATTATGCCCCAGCGATCGCCCCACGCAGGAAACCTCCAGACTGTGGGTTAGCCGGTTGTGTACGAATATGCTGCCGGGAAGAGGGAATACCTGCGTTTTATTCTGCAGCCGGCGGAAAGGAGAGGAGAAAATCAGGCGGTCGTAATCGCGTTGAAAGTCGGTGCGTTCGTGCTTCCGGTCGGCGTATTCTTCCATGCCCAAACGTTTGCCCGAAAGTAACTGAGTCCAGTTCATGCTGTTTTTTTATGTAGTACGTATGCTTAATTGCACACAAATGTACGGAATCCCGGGCAGAAAACGGGAGGAGAAAGTTGGTAAACCTGTAAATGCGCGCTTATTTTATACCTATGTATCGTTCGTTTGCGGAAAATTTGATTGAAACAGGATAACGGAAAAGTCCATTGTAAATCCAAAGAAGCAGTTTCTTTTCACAATCATATTTTGACTCCCGCTTCCTTACAAATAGAAACGATTTGCTTTTTGCACAGCAGATTCATATAATCTCCGGCAGCCCACTCTTTCCCAAAAAGGTGTAAGATTCGGTCGAAATATTTTTTAGGCAACCAATGAGCTATTGGGAGTTTCGTATGTAAGTCGAAAGGAAAAAATTTATTCGGAGTGACTTTGTTGCAACGGCAGTCAGGACAGGATTATTCGTTGACCAGCCTTGCAACAAAGTCAAAACGAATGATAAAATGAATATAAAAATGATTGACTGTAAAACCGGACAAACCGCGGTACCGCGGTACGGCAGTACAGCGGTATCCATATACATGTTTACAATCCCGCGTTCCGCAAAATGTCGGGTTGTAGGGAAACCGGTACGTTCCGACATCAGAACACCGGAATGTTGGAATATTCCAACGTTGGAACGTCAAAATATTGGAACACAGGAATATTTGCATATTGGAACATTTATATGCAGGAA